>NZ_JBSFGK010000007.1:0-162105 GCF_053596495.1 Kitasatospora sp. NPDC001683 | reverse complement strand
GGCTCCCAGTAGACGACTGGGTTGATAGGCCGGATATGGAAGCCCTGTGAGGGGTGGAGTTGACCGGTACTAATAGGCCGAGGGCTTGTCCTCAGTTGCTCGCGTCCACTGTGTTGTTCTGAAACAACGACTGCCTTGTCGGCGGGTCGACAGTTTCATAGTGTTTCGGTGGTCATAGCGTGAGGGAAACGCCCGGTTACATTCCGAACCCGGAAGCTAAGCCTCACAGCGCCGATGGTACTGCAGGGGGGACCCTGTGGGAGAGTAGGACGCCGCCGAACAATTCTTCAGAAGAACCCCCATCCGGATTCCGGATGGGGGTTCTTCGCGTTTCCGGGCCTTGTCCGCGGAGCATGTTCAGGAACGGTCAGCGGCCACCGTGGATCAGGTGGAGGGAGAAGCCGTCGTCGGTGGAGACGCGCTCGGTCTTGACGTGGGTCACGCCCGTCGCCTGGTCGAAGTACCAGCCGGAGTCGGCGGAGTCGAGCTCGGCGGCCGAGTCCAGGTGGGGCAGCGGGCCGCCCTGGGTGACGACCATCCGCGGGGCGGACTGGCCGTGCACGGTGAAGCGGTAGGAGCGGGCGTCCGGCTTGCCGGTGTAACTCCCCTCGCTGGCACCCACCTCGATGGTGGTGACCGCCGGGTTCGCGTGGACGTCCACCTGCTGGGTCGCCGAGGAGCCGGCCGCGTACTGGCGGGTGACGCCGTCGTCCTCGTAGAGGGTGTAGGAGGAGTCGCCCTGCGGGTAGAGGTCGTAGTCGAGTTCGCCGCGGTCGCGGTTCTGCCAGGACAGCGTGCCCTGGGGCCACATCGGGACGATCGCGCCGCCCTTGACGAACAGTGGCAGGGTGTCGAGCGGGGCGGAGTAGCCGTTGATGGTGGTGGGGCCCTGGTAGGTGCGTCCGGTCCAGTAGTCCGTCCAGGTGCCCTCGGGCAGGTAGATGCCGTTGCGCACCGAGGTGTCGGAGTAGACCGGTGCGACCAGGAAGTCCGGCCCGGCGAGGAACTCGTACTCGGCGTTCGGTCCGAGGGCCGCCGGGTCGTGCGGGTACTCGAGGGCGAGCGGGCGCACCGCGCCGATGCCGGTGCGGGTGGCCTCGGCGGACAGGGTGTACATGTACGGCAGCAGCCGCTCCTTGAGCTGCAGGTACTTGCGGTTGATCGAGGTGTAGGGCTCGCCGTCCAGCCAGGGCTGCTGGTCGCGCTGCTGCTTGCCGGTCATGTCCCTGGCCCAGCCGTCCATGGTCATGATGGTCGGCAGGAAGGCCTTCCACTGCAGGTCGCGGGTGTACATCTGGGGATCGCGGCGGAAGATCGAGCCGACGTCGCCGGTGTTGTAGGCGATGCCGGACATGGTGGCGCCGGCGTAGGTGGGGATCTGCCAGCGGATGTAGTCCCAGGACAGGCTCTGGTCGCCGCTCCACAGCACGCCGCAGCGCTGGGCGCCGGCCCAGGAGACCGGCAGCCAGACGAAGCCGCGGGCGTCGCTGTTGTCCTCGATGCCGGCCTTCGCCTGGTCGCAGGCGTTCAGTGCGAAGCCGTAGCCGTTGCCGACCCAGGCGACGTCGAGCTTGCGGACCCGGACCCCGGCCTTGACCTCCTCGGCCTGGTTGGGCAGGCCGTTCTGGGTCCAGAGGCCGAGCTGGGCGTGGTCCTTGCGCAGGCCTTCGCCGGTCTGCGGGAGGTTCTCGTAGCCGCAGCCGTAGCCGTCGTTGACCAGCATCCAGCCGAGCGGCATCTGGTTCCGCACGTAGCCGTCGGCGATCTTGAGCGCGTCCGTGGTGTGGCGTTCGCCGCGGTTGGCGTTGTGCAGGTAGCAGTCGGAGTCGCCGGGCTCGAGGCCGTAGACCGGCGGCATGAAGGGCTTGCCGACCAGCGCGGTGTACTCGCCGATGACGGACTTGACGTCGCCGGTGAAGTAGTAGGCGTCCAGGCGGCGTTCCTGCTGTCCGGTGCGCACCGGGGAGCCGAAGTCGTAGATGCCCGGGGCGAAGGTGTTGCGGAAGACTCCGTAGCCGGCGCTGGAGACGTAGAACGGCTGGGAGTTGTTGTAGCCGCCCTCGTTCCAGTTGGTGTTGTTGGCGACGTGGACGGTCTGGTCGCGGTGCGAGAAGCTGCCGTTCTGCTCGCCGCCGCCGAAGAACTGCTCGTCGGCGCCGCGGACCAGGCTCTGCCGCAGGCCGCTGGTGGACCACCGTAGCGGCTCGTCCTCCTGCCAGATGGCGGTGCGGTCGTCGGCCTGGTAGAGGCCGAACCGCAGGGGGTGCTTGTAGACCCGCAGCACCAGGTGGCCGGAGCGGATGCCGTAGTAGTCGCCGGCGTCGAACGAGGAGGTGTCGCGCTGGGGTTCGGGTTGTTGCCGGATGATGGTGCTGCCCACCGGGTCGCTGATGTCGCCGTCCGGGGCGGCGCGCAGGCGCAGTTGGTCGTCGGCGAGGAAGTCGACCTTGGCCTTGAGGGTGCCCGCGGCGATGTCGTAGCTGCCCTGGCCGCCGGCGAAGGAGGTGAGGTCGCCGGCGTCGGTGGTCTGCGGGAGGTAGGCGCGGCCGGTGAAGGAGCCGCCGTGCACGTCGTACGGGACGACCAGGACGTGGTAGGTGCCGGAGGCCTTGGGGATCACGGTGGCCTCGGGGTCGGCGGTGCCGGCGCTCTCGGCGACCTCCTTGCCGTTGGCGTCGTAGACGTAGAGGTCGAAGTCGTCGGTGGGGTTCTGCCACTGGATGGAGATCGGGACGCCGCCCTCCGGGTTGTCGTTCCAGTAGCCGTCCGGGACGTTGACCGTCAGGTCGAAGCGGCTGCAGACCGCGTTGTCCGGGTCCTGGGCGGCGGTCGGGCAGGAGGTGGGGCCGCCGAGGGTGCCCTTGGCGTAGGCGGGGCTCTGCCAGCTGGTGCTCTGGTGGCTGCCGTCCAGGACGGCCGAGCCGGGGGCCGCGGCGCGGGCGGGCAGGGCGGGGCCGGCCACGGCGGCGAGGCTGGTCAGGGCCGCCGCGAGGGCGGCCCTTCGGAGGTGGGGTCGGAGCAGGCGCACGGGGGTTCTCCTGTCGACTCGCGGGGTGGGTGGCTCAACCTGCGTACGGGTGCGGTCACTTGACCGATCCGGCGGTCAGTCCGGAGACCACGTGCCGCTCGATCAGGGCGAACAGCACCACCACCGGCACGATCGCGACGACCGAGCCGGCGAACAGGTAGTTCCACTGGACGGTGTAGTTGCCGATGAAGCTGTTGATGCCGACGGTGAGTGGCTGGCTGCCCGGGTCGGTGGACAGGGTCAGGCCCATCACGAACTCGTTCCAGGCGGAGATGAAGGTGAAGATCACCGCGGTGACCACGCCCGGCAGGGCCAGTGGCAGCACCACCCGGCGCAGCGCGCCGAGCCGGCCGAGGCCGTCCAGCATCGCGGCCTCCTCCAGCTCCACCGGGATCGAGGAGATGTAGGCCGTGAGGATCCAGACGGCGAAGGCCAGGTTGAAGGCGGCGTTGCAGAGGATCAGCGTCCAGACCGAGTTGAGCAGGTCCAGCTGGTAGAACTCGCGGTAGAGGCCCACCAGCAGGGAGGTCGGCTGGAACATCTGGGTGACCAGGACCAGCAGCAGGAACAGCCGGCGGCCCCGGTAGCGGACCCGGGCGGTGTAGTACGCGGCGGGCAGTGCGACCAGCAGCGCCAGCAGGGTGGAGCCGCCGGCGACCAGCAGGGTGACCCGGAGGTTGCCGCCGAGGGTGGAGTCGCGCCAGACGTCGACGAAGTTGGACCAGGCGAAGTGTTTCGGCAGGTAGGTCGCGTCGCGCAGCTCGTCGGCCGGGCGCAGCGCGGTGACGACCATCTCCAGGTACGGGAACAGGAAGACCGCGGCCAGCAGCCAGGCCGCCCCCGCGAGGGCCAGGGCGCGGGGCTTCCGACGGGACGCCCGACGTATCGTCAACTCTCCTCCTGGTTCCAGCGGCTGACCTTGAGGAAGGCCAGCACCATCAGCACCACGAGGGCGAAGTTGACCACCGACATCGCCGCGGACTCCCCGATGTCGGTGTCCTTCAGCTGGTACATGAACACCGTGCTGGTCGCCGTGTCGCTGCTCGGGCCGCCCTGGGTCATGCCCCAGATGACCGGGAAGGAGTTGAAGACGTTGATCAGGTTGATCACCAGGCCGACCAGGAAGGCCGGGCGCAGCAGCGGCAGGGTGATCCGGCGGTACGCCTGCCAGGGCGAGGCGCCGTCCACCCTGGCCGCCTCGTAGACCTCGCCGGGGACGGTCTGCAGGCCGGCCAGCAGGGTGTAGGTGGTGAACGGCAGGGAGACGAAGACCGCGACGAACACCATCCAGGGCCAGGCCGTCGACGGGTCGCCGAGCCAGTCCCGCGGGCCCTCGACCAGGCCGAGGTCGGTGAGCGCGGTGTTGAGCACGCCCGCCGTCCGGTCGAGCATCCAGCGGAAGCCGATCGAGGTCATCAGGACCGAGGCCGCCCACGGGGCGATCAGGGCCCAGCGGGCGTAGCGCCGGCCGGGGAAGCGCTGGTTGAACAGCTGGGCGAGGCCGAGCGAGAGCAGCATGGTCAGGGCGACCACGGCGGCGGTCCAGGCCACCGTGGCGAGCAGCACGTGGCCGAGGTCGGCCTCGCCGAAGAGCTTGCTGTACTTGTCCAGCCCGGCGGAGCCGCGGACGAAGCCGCTGGTGCTGACCCGCAGGAACGAGGTGCGGACCATCTCGTACACCGGCCACAGCACGACGGCGAGGATCAGCAGGACGGCCGGGGCGATCCACGGCAGCGGGCCGAGCCGGCCCGGCCGTCGGCCCTTCCGGGCGGGGGAGTCGGGGGTCACCATGGCGTCGGCCGTCACTTGTTCGCGACGGCGTCCTGGGCCTTCTTCTGCAGGTCGCCCAGCACCTTGGCCGGGTCGCCCGAGACGGCGCTGCCGACGGACTTCTTGAGCTCGGCCGAGACCGCGTCCCAGGTGGTGTCGCCGAGCGGGTAGAAGACGGCGTGCGGCAGCAGGGCGAAGAACGGCTCCAGGTCCTGGTGCTTGCCGTCGGTGGTCAGCTCGTGCAGCGCGCTCTGGGTGACCGGCATCAGGTTGTAGGTCTCGTCGAAGGCGAGCTGGTTGTCCTTGGTGTACGCGAAGTCGAGGAACTTCCTGATCTGGTCGCGGTGGCCGTTCTTCTTGAAGGCCATCATCCAGTCCGCGACCCCGAGGGTGGAGGCGAGCGGGCCGGTCTTTCCGGGTATCGGTGCGACGCCGTAGTCGACCTTGCCGGCCTGGGCCATCTGGATCAGCGAGGGGTGGCCGTTGAGCATGGCGGCCTTGCCGGCCGCGAAGTCGGCGAACGCGGTCTTGCGGTCGGTGGTGGCCGGGTTGGCGTAGGTGAGGCCCGGGTCGACCAGGTTGGCCCTGAGCCAGCGGAAGGTGTCGATGTCGGCCTGGCTGTTCAGGGTGTACGCGCCGTCCTTGCCGGTGGGGCCGCCGTCGTTGCCGAGTTCCCAGATCATGCTCTCGCCCTGGGCCTCCTCCGGGCCGAGCGGCAGCGCGTACGGGGTGACGCCGGGCACCTTGGTCTTGAGCTGCTCGGCGTCCTTGCGCAACTCCTCCCAGCTGGTGGGCGGTTGGGCGATGCCCGCCTGCTGGAACAGCGCCTTGTTGTAGAACAGGGCTCGGGCGGAGGAGACGAACGGGATGCCGTACTGCACGCCCTTGACCTGGCCTGCCCGGGCGAAGCTGTCGATCAGGTCGGCCCGGGTGCCGGGCGACAGCACGTCCTCCGCCTTGTACAGCAGGTCGTCGGCGACCTTGTCGGCGTAGCCGCCGGTCTGCAGGACGTCCGGCACGTTGCCGCTCTGGATCATCGTCTTGACCTGCTTGTCGATGTCGTTCCAGTTCACCACCTGGACGTCGACCCTGATGTCCGGGTTGGCCGCGGTGAAGGCGGCGGCGAGCTTGTTCCAGTAGGCCTTCGAGCTGTTGGACTCCTTGTCGCCGTAGTCGGCGGCGACCAGCTTGAGGGTCACCTTGCCGTCGGCGTCGGTCCCGCCGCCCGCACCGCTGCCGCCGCTGCCGCAGGAGGTGAGGGCGAGCGCACCGAGGGCGCACGCCGAGACGAGGGCCAGCACACGTTTGTCCACCGCAGTTACCGCCTTCGTGCGTGCTTGATCGGATGATCCAAGATGCTTGAAGAACGCTGGTTTTGAGCAGTTTCGAAAGAGCAGCTTGGTGCTAAGGGCGGTTCATGTCAATCGTGAGCACGGTTTTGCGCACCAAACACCCGGCCTTCACCCCACCGCAGGCCGCTCTGCGCAGAAACGCTCAGCGGAAATGCTCAAGCGGAAACGCCCGAACCGCGCCACGCCGGGAGGCTCCGTCAGGAGGGAGCGGCACGGCGCGCGCGGTTCGGGTCCTTCGTGTGGTGCCGGCTGGGCGGTGGGTCAGCCGGTGCTGCTCGCCGGAGCGGCGATCACGGAGAAGACGTACAGGATCGTGGGTAGTGCCCCGAGGAGCGTGACGACCACGGCCAGCACGGCCACCGGGCGCCGCGTACCCCGCAGCATCCA
The DNA here is from genome assembly GCF_053596495.1 of Kitasatospora sp. NPDC001683. Classification (NCBI taxonomy): domain Bacteria; kingdom Bacillati; phylum Actinomycetota; class Actinomycetes; order Kitasatosporales; family Streptomycetaceae; genus Kitasatospora; species Kitasatospora sp. NPDC001683. The sequence goes on along the minus strand of NZ_JBSFGK010000007.1, from coordinate 155,568 downwards.
CACGAGGGCGCCCACCAGGGCGAAGAAGGCCAGGGAGACGACCCCGGCGGTGAGAAGAGCGGACGTCTGAACTTGCATGCTGCTCGGTTCCTTTGGTGTGAGGTGTCCAGTCCGATTCGTTCCACAGCGCACGGCGGACGGGGCGGAGCCCGCGAACCCCTTGGTAGGAGGGGTGAACCGTCAGGTCGTCGTACGACAGGACTGACGCTAGCTCACATCTGAGTCGCCACAACAGTGTTGGGGGAAACACGAGAAGGCGAGACCCCTCGGGCTACCACCCCCGAGGGCTCCCACCTGCAACGGACGTCGGACTGGACAAGTCACACGGCGTCTGGATCCAGTATCCCGGCAAAGGCTAAACAAGAGCGAAACGGCAACTCTGCCAAGTCACTTAACGGCCACTGAGTGCTCTGTTAATGTGCCGGAGTGGCGACAGACCTTCAGTTCCTCTTGCTGGGACCGGTGAGCGCCCGTCGGGGCGGCGCTCCGATCACTCTCGGGCCGCCGCAACGGCGGGCCGTGCTGGCCCTGTTGCTGCTCGCCCGCTCGCAGGCCGTCCCGGTCGCCGCGATCCGGGACAGGCTCTGGCCGACTGGCGCGCCCGCCACCGCCATCGACGCCATCCAGGTCCACGTCCACCACCTGCGTCGACGGCTCAGGGAGCACACCCCGGCCGGCGCCCCCTCGGCAGAACTGGTCAGTTACCCGGGACACTCCCGCGAACAGGCCAGCTACGCCCTGCGCGTCGACGCCGAGGCGGTCGACGCCCTCGCCTTCCAGCGGCTGGCCGACCGGGGGCGGGAACTGGAGGGCTTGCGTGACCTAGAAGGGGCCCTGAGGATGTGCGTCGCGGCCCAGTCCCATTGGCGCGGTGAACCCTTGGCGGACCTGGAACCCACCCCCTACGTACGTGCGATCCGCCAGGGGCTGGTCGACCTCTGCCAGGACGTCCGGACCAGGGCGGCCCGGTTGCGGATGAGGACCGGAGCGTTCTCGGACGCCGCCCTCGACCTCCAGCAGCTCAACCTCGAACATCCGGGCAACGACGTCATCGTGGAACTGCTCTCCACCGCGCTCTTCCTGACCGGCCGCCGCGAACGCGCCCTCGCACTCCTCAACGAGGAAGTGGCGCGCTGCGAGCGGCAGTACGCGCGGGTGCCGGAACAACTGCTGCGGCAACGCGAACTGATCCTCTCCGACGCGCTGGAGGAGGAATGGTGACGATCGAAGCCCGTCTGCTCGGGCCCGTGACGCTGACCGTCGACGGCACGACCGTGAAGGCCGGAGGTTCCAACGGCCGGGCCCTGCTCGCCGCCCTGCTGCTCATGCCCGGGCAGCCAGTCGGCGTCGAACAGCTCGTCCTCGACGTCTGGGGCGATGACGCCCCGATGAACGCCCGGGCACAACTGCACTCCGTGGTGAGCCGACTGCGCACGACTGCAGCCCCGTTGACCGTCTCCTGGCACGCGCGACTGGAGAGCTACTCGCTCGACATCGACCCCAAGGACGTGGACGTCACCCGGTTCCACAAGCTCACCGCCGAGGCTCGCCAAGCCCTCGCCGAAGGACGACCGGGGCAGGCATCCGCCCTGCTCAAACAGGCCCTGGAATGCTGGAGCGGCCCGGCCCTGGGCGGCGTACGGACCCACGGGCGGCTGGAGACCGAACGGCGCCGCCTGGAGGAACTACATCTGGAGACACTGGTCCTGCGCAACGACGCCGACCTGCGGGACGGCCGGGCCGAGGCCGTGCTCCCCGGACTGCGCGCGCTGGTGGCCGAGTTCCCCGAGGACGAACAGTTCCGCACCCAGTTGGAGGAGGCCCTGGAACGGTCCGGTCGGGCCGCCCAGGCCTGGGGGCTGCGACGGGAACAGCAGGGCGGCCGCCCGGCGGAGCAGCCGGGCCCGGCTGCGGGCGAGCCGACCGCGGTGGCCGTCCGGACCGCCCCGATGTCGTCCGCCCGGGAGGAGCCCCGGATCTCGCTGCTGGGACCGGTACAGGCCTGGCGGGGAAGCACCCCGATCTCCCTCGGCTCGCCCCAGCAGCAGGCCGTGCTCGCGATGCTGGCCGCACAGCTCGGCCAGCGGGTGTCGACCGAGGAACTCGTCGAGGGCCTCTGGGGGGACCGCCCGCCGGTGCAGGCCGTAGCCGCGCTGCGCACGTACGTGTCACGGCTCAGGTCTGTGCTGGAACCCGCACGGGAGGTGCGTGCGCCCGCGAGCAGGCTCGTCAGTGCGAGCGACGGCTACGTGCTGCGCCTGCCGAGGCGGTCCGTCGACATGCACGTGTTCGAGGACGGACTCGCCGAGGCCAGGTCGGCCCAGGCAGCGGGGGACCACGCCCGTGCCGTCCGGGCGGCCACGGCGGCGCTGGGCCTGTGGGAGAGCGGCGGTCGACCGTTCGTGGGCATACCCGGACCCAGGATCGACGCACTGCGGCTGAGGCTGGTGGAGAGCTGGGTCGCCGGACAGGAGCTGCGCTTCGAGTCCCAACTGTCCTTGGGCGCCGGGGTCGAGATCATCGCCGAGCTGACCGAGCTGACCAGCGAGCACCCTCTGCGCGAGCGGCTGCGCGAGTTGCTGATGGTCGCCCTGTACCGGGCCGGGCGCCAGGCCGAGGCCCTCGGCGTCTACACCGACACCCGCAGGCTGCTGATCGAGGAACTCGGCGTCGAGCCTGGAGCCGGGCTGGCCGCCGTGCATGCCCGGATCCTCGCTGCCGACCCTTCGCTCCTCCAGCCGGCCGCGGAAGTCCGCCAGGCGGAGCCCGCGGCCCCGCCACCCCCGGCGCAACTTCCCTCCACGGTATCGGACTTCACCGGGCGCGATGCCCTGCTCGCCGCTCTGGCGGAGGCTCTGCGAGGAGGACCGACCGGACCGGCGGTGCCGGTGCACGTGCTGTGCGGGATCGGCGGGGTGGGGAAGACCACGCTGGCCGTGCACGCCGCCCACGTCGCCCGGGCCGACTTCCCGGACGGTCAGTTGTTCGCGGATCTGCGCGGCGCGGGTGAGACTCCGGCCGATCCGACGGTCGTGCTGGGTGACTTCCTGTACGCACTGGGCGTGCACGAGCCCCCGGACTCGTACGAGCAGCGCCTCGCGCTCTACCGTTCGGTGCTGGCCGACCGGCGGATGCTCATCGTGCTGGACAACGCCCGGGACGTCGGCCAGGTCGCGCCGCTCATCCCCGGCGGTTCCGGCAGCGTGGTCCTGGTCACCAGCCGCTCGCGGCTGTCCCAACTGCCCGGTGCGTCCGTCTGGTACGTCGAGGAGATGACCCCCGAAGAGGCCGTGGCGCTGTTCACCGCGATCGTCGGCGAGGCCAGGGCCGCCGCCGAGCCGGAAGCCACCCTCGCGGTGGTCGTCGCCTGCGGATTGCTGCCGCTCGCCGTGCGGGTGGCCGCCGCCAGGCTCGCCAGCCGGCTGCGGTGGAGCGTCGCCGATCTGGCGCGGCGGCTGGCCGACCAGCGGCGCCGACTCGACGAACTGCAGCTCGGGAACCTGGCGGTGGAGACCACGGTCGGATTGGGCTACGGCCAGCTGTCGCCTGAGGAAGCGCGCGCCTTCCGCCTGCTCTCCGTGGTCAACTCGTCCGACCTGCCGCTGTTCGCGGCCGCGGCACTGCTGGACCTGCCGGAGGAGCCCGCCGAGGCGTTGGCCGAGAGCCTGGTCGAGGCGAACCTGTTGGACAGCCACACCCCCGGGCGGTACCGCTTCCACGACCTGCTCCGGCTCTACGCGCACCGGCAGAACGAGCGCACCGGCGACGCCGACGAACAGAAGGCCGCGCTGCTCCGGCTGCTCGACCTCCTGCTCGCCACCGTGCGTGAGGCGGCACGGGAGCTGGAACTCGGTGAGGAACTGCCCGATCCGCTGTACGACCCGCCCGTCTCCTCCCTCGCACTGGCGGGCGGCAGCCAAGGCGTCCGGGACTGGCTCACCGCCGAGCGGCCCCTGATCCTCGGTGCCGTCGATGCCGCGTTCTTCGGGAGCGGGCCGGTGCTGCCGGCAGTGGAACTCGTCGTCGCGCTCCACGAGTTGCTGGGGGCCTCCTGGGAGCCGACCCAGCAGCTGAGGGCCGTCCTGGTGCGCGCGGCACAGTACGAGCGCGATCCCGCTCTGCTGGCTCGGATCCGTTACCTGCAGGGCGACCTGTACGCAATGGCGGGGGAGTACCGGGAAGCCGAAGAGGCCTACCGGCAGAGCCTCGATCACCTGGGGCCGGAGAACGGCACGCGGCTGCGGGCGATCGTGTCCCTCCGACTCGCCGTCGTGCTCAGCACCACCGACCGGCCCGGCGACGTCCTGCCGCTCTACCACCAGGCGCTGGAGATCAGTCGGAGCTCCGGAGCCGCCGTGATCGAAACCCGGATCCTGGCGAACATGGCCAGGGCCTATGTGCGCTCCGGGCAGCCCGCAGCAGGAATCCTGTCGGCCCGAGCCGCGGTCGAGGCGGCCCGGGCCACGGGCAGCACCGTGGCTCTCGCCCACGCGCTCTACCAGCTCGGCGTCGTGCTGGACACGATCGGGGTGCCGGGCGAAGCCGTCGACTGCCTGCGCGAGGCACTGACGCTCTACCGCTCCCAACAGAACCAGCTTTGGGAGGGCTACTCGCTCGCTCGCCTCGCAGCCGGCCTGGTGGCCGTGGGCCGGGCCCCGGAGGCCGCCGAGGCCGCCGCCGAGGCGCTCGCCCTCGGACAGGAACTGGACGCCGCCTACTGCCAGGGCCTCGCCAACGCGGCCCTCGGCGAGGCCCTGCTGCGGCTGGACCGGTCGGCGCAGGGCCTGGCCCGGCTCCAGGACGCGCACGCGATCTTCGCCCGGCTCGGCGTGCCGGAGGCCGCCACGGTGCGGGACCGCATGCTGCGTGCCTAGCAACCGGCGCCGACCGGTCGGCGGCCCCGTCAGCGGGCCTCGAAACACCACGTAGTCGCCGCCCTTGGTCTGGAAGGCCGTGCCGCACCTCAAGGGCGCCGCTGCGGTCCGGCGTGCGCCGGTGAAAACCGAGTTGCCCGGACGGCGGTCGGTCGACGATCATCCTGAGTCCTGACACCCCCAACCCCCGGAGACACATGACCACCGAACTGTCCGAAGCCTGGGAGCTCTTCGAGTCCGGCGACTCGCAGGGAGCGATGCGGACGCTGCGTTCCGCCGCCGACCGGCTCCCGCCCGCCGAAGTCGCGCCGCTGGTGGCCGAGTTGGCCAAGGGTGCGGGCTTCGAGGATCTGGCGGAGGCTTCGACAGCGCTGGCGGCCAGGCCCGGGGAGGCCGACCGGCTCTACGCCTACGGCTACGCCTGCGTCGAGCGTGGCATCGACGCGGTGGCCGTCCCCGCGCTGCGGGAGGCGCTGCGGCTGGTCGAGGCGCCGCCCGCCGCCCCGGCGCGCACCAGCCTGTTCCGCCGCAGGCCCAAGCCGCAGGCCGCCCAGCAGCTCGGTCTGCGCAAGGTGCTGCTGGAGCTGGTCTCCGCCCTGGAGGGCTGCGGGCGGCACACCGAGGCACTGGCCGTGCTGCGTGAGCACGATGCCCGGCTCGGCGATTGGCCGGACCGGTACCTGACGGTCTACAACGCGATCACGAGCGGTCAGATCCCGCTGGCCCGTGAGGTGTACGCGGCGCTGTCGGCCCCGGAAGGCGTCTGGGTGGGCCCGGGGCAGCGGGTCGGGCGGATGCTGGACCGGGCCGCGGCCCTGCCGCCGGTCGACGACCGGGACCTGCGCGGTTGGCACTACGTGCTCACCGGTGGCCTGCTCACCACCCTCTCGCCGCACGGGTTCGACCAGGGCATGACCGGCCGTTGGGCCTACCTCCAGGACGATTTCGGGCACTGCCGTCACGGTCTGGAGCGTCTGCGCGCCGTGTTGGCCGCCACCGACCGCAAGCCCGCTTCGGTCGGGCTCCTGGCCGACCGGGGCAGCCGGGCACTCGGACTGGCGACGGCGCAGCTCCTCGGCGTGCCGGCGGCGCCGTTCCAGCCGGGGGCGCCGGGGGTGCTGGTGGTCGCGTACGACCTGAACGAGTGCGATCCCGCCGAGGTGGCGCAGCTGCGGGAGCGGACGGAGGGCCAGCTCCTCTTCGAGCACGCCACCTGCTGGACCGACCCGCCCGCCGTGACCGCCGACGTCTCCACCCTGCTGGGACAGATCGTGAACGCCCCGTGGGAGCCCGGCCTGCAGTTCAGCGAGGACGGCGAACCGGAGGAGGCCGAGCCCGACCGGCGCTCGGCCGAGGAACTCGCCGAGGCGATCCTGGCCGCCACCCCGACCGCCCCGGAGGGCGACGGCCAGACCCCGCCCGACCCGGACGACACCCTCACGGCCTTCGCCACCCGCGCAACCGACTGGCCCGCCACAGGCCCGCGCGACCGCATCAACTCCGCCGGCCCGGTGCGGAGCTCCCGCTTCGCGTGACGGTCCGTCCCAACTGGCGTCCGGTCCGGGCCGCGCGCCGGTTCGTGACGCACCGGTGAGCGTGAATCGCCGCAGAAGCGGTGCCTCCCGCACGACGATGGTTCGTCCCGCAGAACTACGAGAGGGCAGTCGATGAGCGCCGTCGTCCCACCCGACCGTCAGGGCCGCTGGCCCGGACACTACCGCGGAGCCGCCGCTCCGACGCGGCAGAGGTCCCACCCGCCGTTGCCGGCACCGGACCAGATCCCGACGGTCGGGGAGATGGGGGAGGCCAAGCCGGAGGAGAGTCAACGGCTGCCGCCGCGCAACTCCGGTGCCACTCGCACTCGGTCCGGACCGAACACCCAACTGCCGCCGACCGAGTAACGCTTCCCCCGGGCCGACCGTCCGTCCGCCGGTGCCGTCCGCCCGGCCGATCGGATCGAATGCTGGACCGATTGGCTCGACTGCCGTAGTGCGGGGGGCGGGTACCGGGAGCACATCCTGGCCACCGACAGCCACGGAACACAGCCTCGACCTCACGAGCGCCATCGTCGGCCGACCTCCGCCGGCGTGGGGTCGGTCCGCGACGTGACGCTGGTGTCCGGCACGGCCAGCGGCCCGGTCCGCCGGTGTGGATCGGAGGGCTGGCCGCGTCGTGCGCCGATGCGGCGGGCAGCGCGGTGGGACGGCGCGGTGCGGCTGTGGCTGCGCCCTGGCGGACGGGCGGGGGCATGAGGTGTCCGACCCCGTAACGGTGGGTGGTGGTGTGGTCGCGGTATCCTGGCGCGCGCAGTCGGGGTTGTTGCGGGTGGGGACGACGGTTCGGGCGTGCTGTTCGGGTCCGTGGTTCCGGCGCGCAGTTCGGACGTTCGGGAGGGGAGCGGCGTGGCCGGGGACGTGACGGTGCAGACGATCGACCTGGGGGACGGCACCACGGTGCGGGCCGAGGTCATCGGCGAGGTCGGCTTCGAGGCGGTCGGGGACGAGGACGGCTTCGGGGACGTCGGCCTGCGGGACCGGGCTGCCCGGGTCGGGTCCGCGGTGGCGCTGTCGCTGGACCAGGTGCGCGGCACGGTGCAGGGGATCGGGCGCTGGGCGGCGGAGACGATCACCCAGGGCGGGGCCGGGGCGCCGGACTCCTTCGAGGTCGAGTTCGGGCTCAAACTGGCAGTGAAGTCGGGGCAGTTGCTCGGGATCATCGCGGAGGCCGGGAGCGAGGCCGGGCTGACCGTCAAGCTCTCCTGGGACCTTGCGGCGCGCCGGGAGCGGGCGGGCGGAGGAGATGTGGCCGAGGGTGCCGAGGCCGCCACCCCCGCTGCCGCGGAGTGACCGGCCCGCATCTCGATCGTGCCCGCGCCGAGGCGCTGCACCGCTGCGCCGTCCGGATCGAGGCGGCGAACGGCTTCCGGGGCAGCGGCTTCCTGGTCGGCCCGGGGTTGGCGGTCACCTGTGCGCACGTCGTGCTCGACCGGCGCGGCGTGGCCGAAGGACTGGTCGTCCGGCACGAGTCGAGCACCTACCCCGTGCTGCCCGGGGCCGTCCGGGCCGAGCCCGACACCGCGGGCAGCGGCCCGTTCGAGGCCTTCCCCGACCTCGCGCTGCTCGACGTCCCGGCGGCGGCCGGCACCGGCCATCCGGTCGCCCCGCTGGCGGGCGGCGAGGCCGAGCCGGGCAGCTGGCTGACCGCCCTGGGCCATTCCGAGGCCACCCCCTCGCCGGGGGTCAACCCCGACACGGTCGCGCTCCAAGTCGTCGGCCGGTCAGGGGAGTTAACCAGAGTCGGCGGATTCGTGCAGCCCGGGTTCAGCGGCAGCATGCTGGTCGGGTCGGACGGACTGGTGTGCGGCGTGCTCAAGGGCAGCCGCTCCTACAAGCAGGACCTGGGCGGCTGGTACGTGCCGCTCGCGGCACTGATCGCCTTCCTCGGGCCGGTGGTTCAGTTGGTCACCCCCGAACCGTCGCCCAGCGACACCGAGTTGGTGGCGGCGCTGATGGCCGTCCGGTACACCGCGCGCGCCGACGGGCGGTTCGACCTGCTGGAGCGGATGGGCGAACACCTCGGCCTGCCGCACTCCTTCGAGGTCGAGGAGCGCTCCGACCGGCGCGACCACCTGTTCCGCATCGTGAGCCGCTGCCGCCACCACCGCGACGCCTCGGCGGCGCTGCGCGCGCTGTACGCCGCGCTGGCGGAACTCGCCCCGTACGACGGCGCGTTGGACCGGCTCCGGTCCCTCGTCGAACGGGCGACGGGCGAACACTTCGCGGGAGGACCGGCGACGGGCGGAGGGGTGGCCGGCGGGCCGGTGGCCGACGGTCGGGGGAGCAGGTAGGGCGATGAGCGGAGGCGCGTACGGCGGCTGGTCACCGTGGGCCGCCGTCGATCAGGGGCAGTCCGCCGCGCCCCCGATCGAGGCGGCCGAGGACCTGCTGGCCGAGATCCTGTTCGACTTCCGGGCGATCTCCCGGCGGGAGTTCCGGCAGGGCGTCCTCGAGACGATGGGCCGCGCCCCGTCCTCCCGGCTGTTCCACCTGGACGTCAAGGAGGCCGACACCGCCCGCGAGCACGTCCGGGAGATCCTGCGGAGCATCGCCCGCGCCCGCGACCCCCGGGCCGTGCTCGGCGTGCTCGGCGAGGCGCTTCGCGCCCACGACCCGTATGACGGCGCGCTGCCCTGGCTGGAGTTGGCCGTGCTGGCCCTGACCGCCGAGACCGGCCTGCCCGCCGAGGTCCTGCTGCGCGTCATCGCCCTGCTGCGCGCGCTGACGCCCCCGCCCGGCCCGCAGCGCCTCCTCGCCCACGTGCCCCCGCGCGCCCCCGGTCGGCACCGGATCGACGAGCGCACGACCCTGCCGGAGATCCTCGGCCGGCTGCTGGACCACTTCGGCGGCCCCGACGCCGGCTACGCGCTGTCCTTCCTGGACGGCCTGGTCAGGGATCCGGAGCTGGCTCTCCGGCACCCCCAACTCGCCGAGTTGGGCGTGCTGTTGAGAAGGGTCGCGGTCCCCCGTCCGGAGCCCCGGGAGGAGGCCGCCGGCCGCCTCATCGTGCAGATCCGACTGGACCCGGAGACGCCGGAGCACATCGAGGCGAGCCGCTACCACCTCCGGGCCTCCTACTACCGGCAGCCACTGGCCGGCGGGCCGATCGAACGCCTCAACGACCTGGTCGCCGGCGACTCGCTCGCCAAGGAGGACCTCGTCTCCGAGGGCAGCGCCCGACTGGCCGGCTGGCAGGAGCTGTTCTCCGAGCTGGCAAGGAGCAGGCGCAGCCCGGTGCGGATCGAGTTCCTGCTGCCCAAGGCACTGCTCGGCCACAGCGCCGAGCTGTGGTCCCCGGCCCCCGGCGGGTACCGGCTCGGGCTGCTGCACCCGGTCGTGGTCCGCTCCCTGGACCGCTACATCAACCCGTGGCTGCAGACGCCCGCCTGGTACGAACGGTGGGAGCACCTGTTCGCCGAGACGATGGAATGCGAGGCCGTCGACCGGATCGGCTGGCCGCCGCTGCACCCCGAACGGGCCGCCGACCTCCCCGGCTGGCTCGACGGCCGGCCCACCCTGGCCTGCCTCGGCCTCGACACCCCGTACGACGAGCTCGACCCCGGGGTGCGCGCGGCCGTGCTCGACGCCATGGTGTTCGACGGCGTCCCGGCCATGCTGTGGCGCCGAGCCCCCGGCGCCCCGACGGACGTGGTCGAGGCCCTGCGTCGCGAGCGCCCGCGCTCACTGGCCCGACTGCCGGAGGCCGTCCACCGGCACCGCAAGGTGACCCGGGCAGCCCAGGCCCAGGACGGCGTCACCCTGTTCTGGGACGACCCGAACTGCGTGGATCCGGACCAGGACGCCGGGTTTCCGGGGATGGTGTGAGGCGCATGGTTTCCGATGGTTCCGACGACCGTGATTCCCATGACCGTGATTCCGACGACCGTAATGACGAGGAGCAGGCGGTAACGATGGCCGAGAACTGGTGGATCTACCGGGGCACCGGCGTGCCCCACGACGGCATCGCCGCCCTCCCGCCGGCCCCGGCCTGGCGCTCCTTCGGCGACTGGGTCGACAGCGAGGAGGAACTGTCGCCGCCCCCGGCCGACGACGCCACCGGCCTGACCGCCCGCCGGCTCGGCCGCACCCGGCAGGCCACCGCCTACCAGGCCGACGACCGCGAGATCCACCTCGTCAACCTGGCCCTCCACCTGCGCCGCCCGCTGCTGATCACCGGCAAGCCCGGCGTCGGCAAGTCCACCCTCGCCTACGCCGTAGCCCACGAGCTCGGGCTCGGACCGGTCCTGCGCTGGCCGATCAGCAGCCGCTCCGCCCTGCGCGACGGCCTCTACACCTACGACGCCATCGGCCGGCTCCACGAGGCGGGCCTGCGCCCCCCGGACCATGATGGCGACCGGCAGCCGCCCGCGATCGGCCAGTTCCTGCGCCTCGGCCCGCTAGGCACCGCGCTGCTGCCCTGGCGCACCCCCCGCGTCGTGCTCATCGACGAGATCGACAAGAGCGACATCGACCTGCCCAACGACCTCCTGAACGTCTTCGAGGAGGGCGAGTTCGAGATCCCCGAGCTCCAGCGCCTCGGCCCCGGCCCGCAGGAGGTCGCCACCGCCGACCCCGGCCGGCGGGCGATCGTCCGCGGCGGCCACGTGCGCTGCGCCCACTTCCCGCTGGTCGTCCTCACCAGCAACGGCGAGCGGGAGTTCCCCTCGGCACTGCTGCGCCGCTGCATCCGCCTGGAGATCCAGCCGCCCACCGAGGACCGGCTGGCCGCGATGGTCGCCGCCCACCTGGGCGCGGACCGGTCGGCGGACGGCGCCCAGCGCAGCCGGCTCATCACCGAGTTCCTGCGACGCCAGCGCGAGGACGGCTCCGACCTGGCCAACGACCAGCTGCTCAACGCCCTGCTGATGGCCGAACGCGGGCTGTGGGGCAGCGCACCCGGGCGCGACGTCATCCACGACGTCCTGCTGCGCCCGCTCAACGAGAGCTGAGGCGGCGGCCGGTGGGCGCGTTCGGTAGGGGCGGGGACTTCGGCGCGGACGGGGACTTCGGTACCGAGGGGGAGACGGCGGCGAGGTCCGTGCTGCGCCAGGCGCTGGCCGCGCTCGTCGCGCCCGCGGGCGAGCAGCCGCAGCCGCAGGACCTGGCGGACGTGCTGTGGATCTCCGAGCTGGCCGGCCTCGCACCCCTGCCCGACAGTTCGCCCGAGCGGCCCACCAACCCGCCGCCGGCTCCGCAGCCCCCGTCGACCCCGGAACACGACGCCGCCCCGCCACCTGACCGCACCTGGCAGAACCGACCGGGTGAGCCCGAACCGCCCGCCCCCATGCCCCCGCAGCCCGACCCCAAGGTCGAACTGCACCCCCGCTGCGCCCCCGCCGGCACCGAGCGGCCCGGGCCCGTCGCCCGCGGTGCCGAGGTCGTCCAGGTCACCCGGCCCACCGCCCTGCCCGGCGCCCTCGCCATCGCCCGCGCCCTGCGCCCGCTGCGCCGACCGCTGACCCAACACCCCGGCGGCTTCCGCCGGTTGCACCTCGACGAGGAGGCGACGGCGACGGCGACCGCCGAGACCGGCGTCCTGCTGCCGGTCTGGCACCGGGCCAGGCCCCGGTACGCGGTCGACCTGCTGATCGACACCGGCGCCACCATGGCCGTCTGGCACGACCTGGCCGGCGAACTCGCCACCCTGCTGGAACGCCACGGCGCCTTCGAGGAGGTGCGCACCTGGTCCCTCGACACCGACCGGGACACCCCGCACCTCACCCCCTTCCGGCGCCGCCGCACCGCCGTACCGCCGCCCGCCACTCCCGACCGCAACTGGTCCGGCCCGCTCGCCGACCCGCACCGGCGCCGCATCCTGCTCGTCCTCACCGACGGCGTCGGGCCCGCGTGGTACGGCGACGAGCTGGTGCCCTACCTCGCCCGCGCCGCCAGCACCGGCCCCGCCGCCGCCCTCCAGGTGCTGCCCCGCCGCCTCTGGCACCGCACCGCGCTGCGCACCGCCCCGGTCGAGGGCCGGGCCGCCACCCACGGACGGCCCGCGCCCGTCCTGCGCACCGGCACCGCCCTGCCCGGCATCCCGCGCGGCCAGGCCGGCGCAGCGGCCCGCGCGGCGGTGCGCTGGCTGCCCGTGCTGGAGATCGACGCCGACTGGCTCGCCCCCTGGGCCGACCTCACCGCGGGCCGTACGGCCGGCTGGACGCCCCTGCTCGCCGCGCCGCTCAGCGGCGTCCCGCGCCCGCAGCGACCCCGCGCCCGGGCCTCGGCCCCGCGCACCGCCGCCGACCGGGTCGCCGCCTTCCGGGCCGGCAGCTCCCCGGCCGCGTACCGGCTCGCCTGCCACCTCGCGGCCGCGCCGCTGAGCCTGCCGGTGATGCGGCTGGTCCAACGGGCGACGGTGCCGGAGTCGGGGCAACGGGAGCTGGCGGAGCTGTTCCTGTCCGGACTGATCGAGGTGCGGGCGAAGGCCGTCGACCCGGACGAGGTGGTGTACGACTTCGTCGACGGCGTACGGGAGGAGCTGCTGGGAGAACTGACCCGGACGGAATCGGTACGGGTGCTGGACCAGGTGCTCGCCAAGGTCTCGGGGCGCGTCGCGGCGACCTTCGGCGGCACGCTCGACTTCCGCGCCCTGGCGGCCTCGGCGGGGGAGGCACGGCACCAGCTGCCGGAGCGCAGCCGCCCCTTCGCGGAGGTCGCGGCGACGGTGCTGGCCGGGGCGGGCGGGCAACACGCCGCGCTAGCCCGGTACTTGGGCAGTGCGGTGGCAGACCGGGGGATCCGGACGGGGCTGCTCACCCCGGTGCCGCCCGTCGTCAGCCCACCGGACCCGCCGCGCATGATCGGCCGGGAGCGTGAACTCCGCCTGCTCGCGCAGGCGTGCCGAGCGGACGGCTCGCAGACCCGGTTGGTGGTGGTCGAGGCTTCCCCGGGCATGGGAAGGCGCCGGCTCGTCCAGGAGTACGTCCGGCGCCACGGCGGCCGCCACTCCTTCGTCCACTGGATCGAGGGTCGGAGCGCCGATGCGCTGGGGAACGGCTTCGAGCGGCTGCGGGTTGCCCTCGGGGCGAAGAGCTACACCCCACTGGACGAGGTCGTCGGAGACCACCCGGACTGGCTGATCGTCGTGGACGCTCTGCGGCCGGACTCCGGATATCTCCGCGAGATCCTCGAACTGATCGCCTCCGAGTCGGGCTGCCTGATCGTCACCACCGGTTCGCGCCAGGGCATGCGCTTCCTCGCCGATGCGCAGACCATCACCCTCGGCTTCCTCACCGAGGCCGAGCTGCGCCAGGAGATCCGTCACCGCCTCGGCGACGCCTACCAGCGCATCGAGCACGCCCAGGAGTTCCAGCACCTGCTCGACCGGATGCCACGGCGCCCGGACGAGCTGGCGACCTGGCAGCTCGACGAGAAGCTGGCCGCCCTCACGGTGCCCGCTGAGGTCGATGGGGCGAACATCCCGAAGAGCTTCCGCCTGCCGTGCCGGGCACTGGCCCTGGCGGCAGTGCCGGGTCCCGACGGGCGAAGCGATCTCGCCGTCTACGGTGTGGACGGACTGGTCCACTTCATCGACGCGATGGACGGGCTGAAGTTCCGGAGCTCGCTGTTGCTCGACGTGACCTCCGACGTCGTCGCCATGGCCGCCTTCGGCGACGACCGGTTCATCCTCTGCACCGCGGACGTCGACGGCGTGCTCCAGTTCTGGGACGCGGAGGACGGCTCTCTCCTCGACAGCCAGAGCGGGCTCCCGTTCGAGCCGGTGGCGATGGCCGCCCACACCCACTCGGACGGGAGACAGTACCTCTGGATCTCCGACCTCCAGGGCCGGATGAGCCTCTGGGACGTCCAGGAGGACGCCGTGGAGGTGGAACTGCCGGGCATCGCCGGCGGCTACCGTGCCTGGGCGCTGACCTCTGTGCCCCACCTGGACGGGCAGACGGCCCTGGTCGGTGTCGACCAGTCCGGAACGGTGCATCGATGGCGGCCCGACGACCCCGGCAGCGTCGACTTCACCAGCACCACCAGGCTCGACCCCGATCTGGCGAGAACCATCGTCGGCATCGCCAGCGACGAGGACCACTGCGTCATCGCTTCGATCGGGGACCACGACGGCCGGGTACACGTCTGGGAGCTGGAGAACGGTCTGCGCAGCAGCGTGCAACCGGAGAGTGAAACCCGCACTGTAGGAGGGCACTTCCGCCTGGTCGAGCGGATCGCCCGGGGACGGCAGAGCGAGATCTGGCGGGCCCGGGACGAACGGGACGGCGGGACGGTCGCGGTCAAGGCCTTCGAGCCGAACCGCCTGCCCGCCGTCCTGGAGGCGGGCCCGTTCCTGGAGCAGGTCGGGAAGTTCACCGCGCTCCGCCACCCGGGTCTCGTCGTCTGCCCTATCGCCCGGCTGGAAGCCGAACGCCTCCACCTGGTCCTCGAGTTCATCGACGGCCCCAACCTGAGGACCGTACTCGACGCGGGGCCGCTGCCCCCCGACGAGGCCGCGGCGATCGCCCTGGGCGTGGCCGAGGCGCTGGAGTACCTCCACAGCCAGGGGATCGCGCACGGCAGGGTCGAGCCCGCCAACATCCTCATCCGCCCGAACGGCAGCCCGGCCCTCTGCGACTTCGGGGTCTTCCCCGGCGACCCGCCCGGTGACCTCTACGCCCTGGGCACCGTGCTGCACGAGACCGGCATGCCCGAGCCCCTGCACGGGCTCGTCCTCGAACTCCTGCACCCGGACCCGCACCGGCGGCCGTCCTCCGCCGCCGAGGTCGCCCGGCGGATCGCCGCCTCCGGAGTCCTGCCGCAGCCCGACCGCCGGCAGGAACTCCCGCTCAGGTTCACACTGCTCGGAGAGGTGCGCGCCTGGCGCGGGGACGAACCGGTGGAGCTCGGCTCCCAGGAGCGCAAGGCGGTGCTCGCCGCGCTGCTGAAATACCGCGGCCGCCCCGTCCGGGCCGAGGTCCTGCTCGAGGCGGTCCGGGAGCAGCACACGGCGTTCGCCCGCGACGTCGACGAAGTATGGGTCCAGGTACAGGAGTTGCAGGTCGCGCTCAACTCGACTTCGGCCCTTCGCGCGGTGCTCGAGGAGCTGTCGGACGGCCACACCTGGGTCCTGAACGTCGCCTCCGAGCAGATCGACGTCGTCCTCTTCGAACAGGCCCTGGAACGCGCCGAGGCGGCCCTGTCATCCGCTGATCCGGCCGCGGCCCGACGGCATGCCCAGGAGGCCCTCGCGCTTTGGCAGGGACCGCCGCTGGCGGACCTGCCCGGGCCGTCGGCGGAACTGGAAAGGCGCCGACTCAACGAACTGTACGAACGGGCACGGGAGTTGGTCCGGTCCGAACGGTCCCGCCTGCGCTACTCACTGCTCGGCCCGCTGCGGGTCTGGCGGGACGGAGAACTACTGTCCGTCGGTTCACCCCAGCAGCAGGCGGTCCTCGCGGCCCTGCTCCTGCACGCCCCGGAGCCCGTATCGACGGAGTGCCTGGTCAACGCGGTCTGGCGCGTTCAGCCGCCGCCCCAGGCGCTGGCGGCGGTGCGCACCTACGTCTCCCGGCTGCGGCACATCTTGGGCGACGATACCCTGCCGCGCGGAGCGGCCGACATCCTCCAACCGGTGGCTGGCGGCTACCGACTGACGGTCGCCCCGGGCTCGGTCGACGTGACCGTCTTCGAGGAGCGGCTCGCCGCGGCCGTATCGGCGGATAAGGCCGGTGACCTGTTCGCGGCGCACACGCTGGTGCGCTCCGCACTCGACCTCTGGGAGGGCCCCGCGCTGGACGGTGTTCCGGGGCCGTATGCATCCCGCGAGCGCACCCGGCTGACCGAGCGGCGGCTGGCCGCCGTCGAGGACCTGTACGCCACCGGGCTGGCGCTCGGACGGCACGAGGAGTACGTATCCGAGCTCGAACCGCTGGTCGTCGAGCACCCGTTGCGCGAGCGGCTGTGCGCCCTGCTGATGCTCGCGTTCCACCGGTGCGGGCGGCAGGTCGAGGCACTGGAGGCCTATGGCCGGCTCCAGGATCGACTGTGGGAGGAGTTCGCCATCGAGCCGACCCCGGTGGTGACGAGGCTGTTTGCGATGATCCAGGCGGACGACCGCCAACTCCGCAGGCCCGGTTGGGCCGAGGCGCTCATCGTGCCGCCGGGCGGCACGGCCGCGCCCGCCGTGGTGGAAGCCGACCGCCTACCGCGCGGCAACGCGCCGCAGGGCGTGGCGATCGGGCTGGACGTCGCCCAACAGGCCCCGGTCTTCGTCGACTTCGACGCCAACCCGCTGTTCGCCGTGTACGGCGAAGAGGGGTCGGGGAAGACCGCGCTGCTTCGGCTGCTGGTCAAGCAGCTCACCGAGCGGTACACGGCGGACCGTGTGGGTTTTCTGGTGGTCGACTTCCACGGCACGCTGCGCGACGAGGTACCGCCCGCGCACCTTGTCCACTACGCGCCGAACACGTCCGGCCTGGACACTCTGGCCCGGATCCTGCGCGTCGCCGCCACCAGCCGCACGCCGGGCGCGCGGAAGACGGCGCCCAAGGACATCTTCCTCATCGTGGACGACTTCGAGCTCATCGCCGCCAACGAGGAGGAGCCGCTCGCCTCCCTCGTCGAAATCCTCCCGCAGGCCCGGGAGTTGGGCCTGCGCGTGATCATCGCCCGCCGCTCCGAGGGCGCCGGCCGGGCCCGTGCGGCCGACCCGTTCCTCCGCGCGGTGTGCGACCTGGGGCCCCACGGTGTGGTGCTCTCCGGCGACGGCCAGGAAGGCCCCCTGCTGGGCTCCGTCGCGCCCCAGCCCCTCCCCCCGGGCCGGGGAATTCACGTGACCCCCGACCGCCTGTCCGGAACCCTGATCCAGACCGGCTGGCTGCCCGCCCGAAACGGCCGGGACCCGGCCCCGGGCGCGGCCCGGGGAACGTAGGGCCTCAGGGCTGGGCCCGGTCGGTGCGGACGTCGGCCGCGACGGTCACCCGGGCGCGGGCTGCCAGTCGGCGGGCCCGGAGGGCGGGAGGTGCCGGGGCAGTCCGGAGGTCCAGCGCTTCGTTCCGTCCGGGAGCACGGCGAGCGCCTCCACCCCCGGTCGCCGGGCCGCCCAGGCCAGCGCGCGGTCGGGGCCCATCGCGAAGGCCGCGGTCGCCCAGGCGTCGGTGCGGGCGATGCCGGTGCCCGGCGCGCCGACCAGGGTGAGCGAGGCCAGGCCGTCGGCCGGGCGGCCGGTGTGCGGGTCGAGGATGTGGGCGCCGCGCTCGGCGGTGCCGGAGGTGGCCACGGCGAGGTCGCTGCCGCTGAGTACGGCGGCGAGCATGCCGGGCTGCCCGGGGTGGGCGATGCCGAGGCGCCACGGCCCGCCGGAGGTCTGCACGTCCCCGCCGCCGTTGACGCAGAACTGCCGGGCGCCGGCGGCGCGCAGCAGGCGGGCGGCCTCCTCGACCGCCCAGCCCTTGACCCAGCCGCTGGGGTCCAGCCGGCCGCCGGGGCGTTCGGTGAAGTAGCCGTCGGTCTCGGCGGCCACCTGGCGGCAGGCGGCGAGCACCGTGCGGACCTCGGGATCGCAGTCGTCCAGGGCCAGTTCGCCCCGCCCGAGTCGGCTGATGTCGCTGTCCGGCCGGTAGGTGGAGAACACCGCGTCGATCCGGTGGAGTCGTTCGGCGATCCGCCGCACCGCCTCGGGGGTGTCCGGTCCGGGGTCGCGGACGGCGATCGAGAAGACGGTGCCCATCACGGGCTCGGCGTGCCGCAGCACCGGGCCTCAGCCCTTCGCCCGGTCGAGCGCGCTCTGCAGCGAGCGGATGTAGCCGTCGCTGGTGTAGGTCGCGCCGCTGACCGCGTCGATCTGGGCGTTCTGCGCGGAGATCGCCTCCTGGTTGAGCACGGGCAGGGCGTCGGCGTTGATCTCGCGGTCCCGGCGGTCCTGGGTCGGGTACTTGACCACGTCGACGGTGGTGATCCGGCTGCCGGCGAGGGTGACCTGCACCTGCACCGGCCCGTACCGGGTGTTCACGGTGTCCCCGCTGACCTTCCGGGTGGCGCCGCCGCCGGAGGCGGGTGCGGGCGTGGGGGAGGCGGACGTGTCGGCGGCGCCGGTGGTCCCGGAGCCGGAGCCGGACGAGGAACCCGCCCCCGCCCCCGAGCTGATCACCGGAGCGGCCCCGGTCGTCTCGTGCGGTTTGAGCGAGAGCAGCAACACCACCCCGGCAGCGGTGGCGGCACTGGTGACGACGGCTCGGCGCATGGCAGGACAACTCCTCCGGTACGGGTACGTGAACGTGTGAGTGTGGGACGGGCTCAGAAACGGGCTCAGAAGACGAAGGACTCGCGGTGGATCCGCCCCGCCCGCACCCCGGCCGCCCGCAGCGCGCGTACGGCCTCCTCGGCGACGGCCTCCGGCCCGCACAGGTACACCTCGTGCTCCGCCAGGCCCGGCACCAGCCGGGCGAGCGCCGCGCCCAGGTCGCCGACCTGCTCCCGCGAGCCGAGCAGCTCGTGCACCACCGCGCCGCGCCGCCGGGCGACCTCGGCCAGCTCGGTCCGGAACAGCACGTCCTCCGCGCTCCGTGCCCGCTGCACCAGCGTGACCTCGCCCGGCAGCGTCTCGAACAGCGCCCGCAGCGGGGTGATCCCGACGCCCACCCCGAGCAGCAGCACCCGGCGCCGCCGCTGCTGCCGCCCGGTGAACGCCCCGTACGGCCCCTCGGCCCGCACCCGGGTGCCCGGGCGCAGCGCGGCGACGGCGGCGCTGTGCCCGCCGAGGTCCTTGACGGTGAACCGGAGGAAGTCCGGGCGCGGCGGCGCGGACAGCGAATACGGGTTGGCGGCCCAGCGCAGCCCGGGTGCCTGGAACTGCAGCCGGAAGAACTGGCCCGGTTCGGCGCGCAGTTCGTCCAGCCGACGGCCGGACAGGAACAGCGACACCACGCCGGGGCCCTCCGGCCGCACCTCGGCCACCCGCAGGCCGTGCCGCCGGTCCAGCAGCCACGGCCGCAGCAGCCGGAACCAGCCGAGCAGCGCCGCCGTGCCGAAGTAGAGCGCGTACCAGGCGGCCTGGCCGGGGCCGCCGCCGAGGTCGGCGCCGGTGGCCAGCTGGTGGGCGAAGGCCAGTGCCACCGCGAGGTAGGTCGCCAGGTGCAGGTAGTACCAGGTCTCGTAGGAGAGCCGGCGGCGCGCCGCCCGGGCGGAGACCAGGCCGGTGCCGAGCATCAGCAGGGTGCCCAGGGTTGCCTTGATCATCTCGGGGTAGTGGAAGACGATCTCCACGCCCTCCCCGAGCAGCCCGCGCCCGTCGGTGAGCGCGTAGCCCCAGACGACGGTCAGCAGGTGCACCGAGACCAGGCCCACCAGCCAGCGGCCGCCGTACGCGTGCCAGCGGGCCAGCCGGTCGGCGCCGACCCCGCGCTCCACCGGCGGCAGCCGGGCCATCAGCAGGATCAGCACCGGCGCGGCGTACCCGGCGAGCAGCCCGGTGATCCGCCCGGCGCCGGTCAGCCAGCCGGCCGCGCCGACCACCGAGGCCGTGTTCAGCCACCACAGCCCGAGCACGCCGAGCGCCCCCACGGCGATCAGGCCGAGCGCCGCGTTCGGCGGCAGCGCGAGCGGCGGGCGGTCCGCCGCCCGGTGACGCGGTCCGGCGGACGCCTGCCGGGACTTCGGCACGGTGGCAGTGGTCATCGGGGAACCTCCTCAACTCCCGGCGGCGGCGTCGCCCCGCCGAGGCGGTCCACGATCGCACCGCAAGCTCTGAGTCACCTCTGAGAAGGACCGGCCCCGGCGCCCGCCATGAGCGCCATCGCCGCAGTTCAGAGCTAGTACGGGGGGCACGAACCAGCTCCGCTGATCTCACGGGTTTCTCATCGCGGCAGGCCAGAATGAAGGCCGCCCACCGCCGAACCGAGGGAGCAGCATGGACGACACCGCGGGCCGCCCGGACGACCGCCCCGGTGACCGCCCGGACGACCGCTCCGACTGGCGCGTGCTGGTCGTCGACGACGAACCGGACCTGGTCGAGGTCATCTGCGGTGCGGTGCGCTACGAGGGCTGGCAGGCGCGCGGCGTGACCAACGGCCTGGAGGCCGTCCGGGAGGCGGCGCGCTGGCGGCCCCACGCCGTGGTGCTCGACATCATGCTGCCCGACCTCGACGGCCTGGAGGTGCTGCGCCGGATCCACGCCGAGCAGCCCGAGGTCCGGGTGCTGTTCCTCACCGCCCGGGACGCCGTCGAGGAGCGGATCGCGGGTATCGCCGCGGGCGGGGACGACTACGTGACCAAGCCGTTCAGCCTGGCCGAGGTGGTCGTCCGGCTGCGCGGACTGCTGCGCCGGGCCGCCCCGCCGGCCGCACCGAACGGGCCGCCCGCGCACGCCCTGGTGCTCGGTGACCTCGTCCTCGACGACCGGGCCCGCGAGGTGACCCGCGACGGCGAGACCATCGAGCTCAGCCCGACCGAGTACGCGCTGCTCGCCCACCTGATGCGCCACCCCCGGCAGGTGCTCAGCAAGGCGCAGATCCTGGACGCCGTCTGGTCGTACGACTTCGGCGGGCAGGCCCACATCGTGGAGCTGTACATCAGCTACCTGCGCAAGAAGCTGGACGCCGGCCGCAGCCCGATGATCCACACCGTGCGCGGCGCGGGCTACCTGATCAAGGCGGCGCCGTGAGCCGTACCGCGAGCCGCGCCGCGAGCAGCACGGTGAAGCTCCTGAAGGGGCTGTTCCCCCGCACCCTGCGGGCCCGCCTGATCGCCGGCCTGCTGGTGCTGCTGGTGGTCACCTGCGCCGCCGTCGGCTTCGCCACCGCCGCCGCCCTGCGCCACTTCCTGGTCGACCGGCTCGACCAGCAGCTCGTCGAGGCCGGTGGCCGCTACGCCGCGAGCCTGGAGTACGCGGGTACGGGTGCCGCCCCCGACACCCGGGGGCAGTCCTCCGGAACCCTGGGCGTACGGCTCCTGGACGGCCGGGTCACCGCCGCCGGAGTCGTCGACGGGGACGCCGACGACTCGGACCCCGACGACGCGGACGACCGGGTCACCTTCTCGCCCGCCCAGCAGCGCACGCTCGCCGCCCTGCCGCCCGGCGGCCCGGCCCGCACCCTCGACCTCGGCGGCACGCTGCACCGCTACCGGGTGCGCGCGGTGGCCGGCCGGGACGGCGACGTGCTGGTCTGTGGACTCCCGCTGCGCCCCGCCGAGGACACCGTCGAGCGGCTGGAGACCCTGGAGCTGACCGTCTTCGCGATCGCCGCCACCGCGGCCGGCGCCGCCGGGGCGGTCTGGGTCGGCTTCTCGCTGCGCCCGCTGCGGCGGGTGGTGGGCATGGCCGAGCGGGTGAGCGCGCTGCCGCTCGCCAGCGGCGAGGTGATGCTCGCCGAACGGGTGCCCGACGACGATCCGCGCACCGAGGTCGGCCGGGTCGGCGCCGCGCTCAACCGGATGCTCGGCCACGTCGGTGACGCGCTGGCCCGCCGGCACGCGGTCGAGGAGCGGCTGCGCGGCTTCGCCGCCGACGCCAGCCACGAGCTGCGCACCCCGGTGGCGGCCGTCCGCGGCCACGCCGAGCTGGCACTGCGCCACCCCGGGGAGGTGCCCGGCGAGGTGCGGCACTCGCTGGAGCGGATCGACGCCGAGGCGCTGCGGATGGGCGCGATCGTCGAGGACCTGCTGCTGCTCGCCCGCCTGGACGCCGGCCGCCCGCTGGCCGAGGACGAGGTGGACCTCACCCGGATCGTGCTGGGCGCGGTGGCCGACGCCCGGGCGGCCGGCCCCGACCACCGCTGGCGGCTGGTGCTGCCGGAGGAACCGGTGCTGGTGCGCGGGGACGAGCACCGGCTGAGCCAGGTGGTGGCCAACCTGCTGGCCAACGCCCGCACCCACACCCCGGCCGGTACGGCGGTCGAGCTTCGGCTCGAACTCACCTCCGGCGCCGTCGAGTTGAGCGTCACCGACGAGGGGCCAGGGATTCCGGCGGAGCTGCTGGCGCGGGTCTTCGAACGCTTCGTCCGGGGTGACCGCGCCCGCTCCCGGGCCACCGGCTCGACCGGGCTGGGGCTGGCCATCGTCCGGGCCGTGGTCCAGGCGCACGGCGGCACGGTCGAGGCGGCCAGCCGGCCCGGCCGTACGGTGTTCACCGTCCGGCTGTCGGGGGCGTGACGTCGTACCGCGTTCACAGCCGTACGTCGTTCACCGTCCGGCCGGCGGGGGCGTGACGGTGCGGAGCCTGATCGACCACCAGAACACCTACGCCCGCGGCGTGATGGAGCTGACCGGCTGGCGCGCGGCCCTCGACGCGGCGGCCGACCTGCTCGCCCGGGCCCGGGCGGCCGGTGCCACCGTCGTCCACGCCATCAACGACGGCGGCCCGGGCACCCCGTACGACGTCCGCGCCGAGATCGGGCAGATCCACCGGAGCGTGGCCCCGGCCGAGGGCGAGCGGATGGTGGTCAAGCAGGCCCCGGACGCCTTCGTCGGCACCGACCTCGGTGAGCTGCTGGACGCGGCCGGCCACCAGGACGTGGTGATCGCCGGCTTCATGACCCACGTGTGCGTCGCCTTCACCACCGCCGGCGCCTTCCTGCGCGGCAACCGCCCCACCCGTCGTCGCCGACGCCTGCGCGACCCGCCCCCTGCGGTCCGGCACCGCGGAGCTCACCGCCGCCCAGATCCACCGGGGCGCCCTCGCCACGATCGGCGACCTCCACGGCGTGGTCGTGGAGTCGGCCACCGACCTCGGCTGACCCCGGCCGACCAGCGGGACCGGCAAGCAGCCCCGGGTGGACACGCCTCCGACCCACGCCGCCGTACGCACCCCCCCCGGCAGGGGTCCTGAACACCGCTGAACCGGCCTCACCGGAGCGGCCCGGCGTCATCCGGGGACTCAGGCGGTGGACGGGGTGCGGGGTTGGCGGGGGAGGGGGAGGGTGAGGGCCTCGGGGGAGGTGGGTGGAAGGGCGAGGGCGGAGGCGGTTTCGGCGGGGAAGGGCTGGAGGCCGAGGAGGGCGGTGGTGAGGCGGGTGGTGGCGCGGTGCCAGTCGGGGATGCGCTGGAGCATGGCGTGGCCGCTGCCGGTGACGGTGTAGCCGCAGACGCGGGCGCCGGCGGCGCGGCTGCGGGCGGCGAAGGCGCGGGTGTCAGCGGGCGGGGTGACGGTGTCGCGGTCGCCGTGCAGGAGCAGGAGGTCACGGCCGGCGAGGTGGTCGCAGGGGTCCTCGGCGGGGCACCAGGGGGCGAGGGCGACCAGCCCGGTGACGGCCGGATGTCCGCCGGCCCGCAGGGCGGCGCGGCCACCCATGGAGTGGCCGACCAGGACGGTCGGCACCGGTCCGAGGGTCTCGGTGAGTTCGTCGAGTGCGGCGAGGGCGTCCCGGGCGGCGTCGGCGCGGGCGCCGTTCCAGCCCCGGTGGCGGTAGCGGACGGTGCCGATGGCGATGTCGGAGCCCGCCGTCGCGCTGGTCAGCGCGCGCAGGAAGCCGTGCATGCGCAGCAGCGGGAGGTTGAGGGGGCGGGGCCGGGCGAGGTTGTGTTCCTGGCCGCCGTGGAGGACGAGGACGGCGGCCCCGGCCGCGGAGGGGCGTACCCGCCAGCGCAGCGCGTCGTGCGCGGCCGCGTCCGTACTGCTTCCGATCACCTCTGCACCGTCCAGCTCCGTTCACCTTCGCCACCCAGGACCAGCGCCCCCGCCGCCGCCCTCGGCCCGGACCGCCACTGTACGCGGGCGGACGGCCGGAGCGGTCCGGCCGACCCCCCCGGACCGGCCCGGACCGGCCCGGGCCACCCGCCGGCCCAGGCATCGAGCACGGCGAGGACCGCTCAGAAGCCGTCTCCGGGAGGCTCAGATCTCCAGCAGGCCCTGTTCGCGCACCAGCCAGCAGATCGCGGTCAGCCGGGTGACGGCGTAGTCATAGCCGACCGGTTCCCGCCAGCCGATCTCGGTGAGAGCGTCCAGGAAGCCCAGCGCGTAGTCCGACAGTTCCTCACGGTCCAGGGGCCGGGGCGCGAGCTCCGGCCCCTGCGCGTACAGCAGTTCGCGCAGCATCGCCGTGTGCTGGTCGACCGCCGCGACGAAACCGGGCTCGAAGGCGAACTCGGCCAGCCGGGGCGTGAAGGCGGCCACGATGCCGGGCAGCGGGCAGCCGGCCGGCTCGTCGGGGGAGCGCCGGAAGGACTCGTCGGGGGTCGCGAACATCCGTCCACGGTAGGCGAACCGCCGAGCCGGCAGGCCGGGCCGTGACGGTTCCGTGCTGAGACCTTGGCCACCTCGGGGACGCTCCGTGGCATGGCCGGTTCCCTGCGTCCACGACCGGGCGCTCCGTACCAGAATGGGCCGCATGGATCTTCGCATCTTCACCGAGCCCCAGCAGGGCGCGAGCTACGACACCCTCCTGCGGGTGGCCCGCACCGCCGAGGAACTCGGGGTCTTCAGCGCCTTCTTCCGTTCCGACCACTACCTGAAGATGGGTGACGTCGACGGCCTGCCCGGCCCCACCGACGCCTGGATCACCCTGGCCGGCCTCGCCCGCGACACCAGCACCATCCGCCTCGGCACCCTGATGACCGCCGGCACCTTCCGGCTGCCGGGCGTCACCGCGATCCAGGTCGCCCAGGTCGACGCGATGAGCGGCGGCCGGGTCGAGTTCGGCCTCGGCGCCGGCTGGTACGAGGCCGAGCACACCGCGTACGGCATCCCCTTCCCGAAGGAGAAGTTCGGGCGGCTGGAGGAGCAGCTGGAGATCATCACCGGGCTGTGGCGGACCAAGCTCGGCGACACCTTCGACTTCGCGGGGAAGTACTACACGCTCACCGACTCGCCCGCGCTGCCCAAGCCCGTCCAGGAGCGCATCCCGGTACTGGTCGGCGGCCTCGGCCCGAAGCGCACCCCGGCGCTGGCCGCCCGCTTCGCCGACGAGTTCAACCTGCCGTTCGCCTCGCTGGACGACACCGCCGCCCAGTTCGGCCGGGTCCGGGCCGCCGTCGAGCAGGCCGGCCGCTCGGCCGACGAGCTGGTGTACTCCAACGCCCTGGTGCTCTGCGTCGGCCGGGACGACGCCGAGGTGGCCCGCCGGGCGGCCGCGATCGGCCGCGAGGTGGCCGAGCTGAAGGCGAACGGCCTGGCCGGCACCCCGGACGAGGTGGTGGAGAAGATCGGCCGGTACGCGGCGGTCGGCAGCCAGCGGGTCTACCTGCAGGTGCTGGACCTGGGTGACCTCGACCACCTGGAGCTGGTCGCCTCCCGGGTCGCCCCGCAGCTGGGCTAGCGGCCTTCCACCGGGGTCCTCCGCGCCCGCCCTGACCACGGGTCTTTACTCGTTCTTGGGAATGCGCCATGCTCCTGGGAGCGGAACGGCGGGGGAGGACCGGTGACGGGCGTACGAACATCGCGGGCGGCGGTGCCACGGGTACCGCCGCCCCGCGCTGCCGAGAACCGCGCTGCCGAGAACCGCGTTGGCGAGAACCGCGCTGCCGAGAACCGAGCCGCCAACCACCGGGTGGTCCGTACCGGCGTGCACGAGCTGCGCGGCGCCGGCCCGGTCGCGCTGCGCTACCCCGCCGGTGACCTGCTCGTCGTCACCGGACTGCCCGGCAGCGGCAAGAGCACCCTGATGCGCCGCTGCGTCCGCGCCCCGCTGATCGACTCCCAGCTGGTCCGGGAGGAGTACGCGGCCCGGCTGCCCGGCCGCCTCCCGTACGCGCTCTACCGCCCGCTCGCCCGGCTCGCCCACTACCGGCGGCTGCGCCGGGCCGTCCTGGACGGCGGACCGCTCGCGGTGCACGACTGCGGCACCCTGCCCTTCGTCCGGGCCTGGCTGGTGCGCGCCGCCGCACGGCAGGGCCGCCGGGTGCACCTGCTGCTGCTCGACGCCGACCCGGCCGAGGCCAGGGCGGGCCAGCGGCGGCGCGGACGCGTCGTGTCGCGCTACGCCTTCGCCCGGCACCGGGGCGCGGCCGCCCGGCTGCGCCGGCTGCTGTTCGGGGCGGGGCGGCCGCCGGCTGGCTGTGCGTCGGCCGTGGTACTCGACCGGGGTGCCGCGCGCGCCCTGCGGGAGATCGACTTCTCGGCGTCGTAGTCTCGGGCGGGTCCGCGCCGGGCGCCGGTCGCCGGTGGGCGGCGGGCGGGCCCGATGAGCGGTCGGCTCCCCGTCAACTCCCCCCGTCAGGAGCGCTGATGCGCCGTACTGCCCGGGTGCGCTCGCGCGCCCCCCGACTGTTCCCCTGCGCCGCCGCGCTGGTCGCCGCGGCCGGTCTGAGCCAGTTCGCGGCGCCGGTCCCGCACCGCGCGGTGGCGACGGCCGTCTGCGACGGCACCGACGCGGCCGCCCGCAAGCCGGTCGGCAGCCGGGCGGGCCGGGACCCGAACGCCGTCAGCGCCGGTGAGGCCCGGGCGATGCAGGCGGACCTGGCGGACCGGCTCGCCCGGCTCGGCTCCGCCCGCGTCCCGCTGGCCGCCGCCCCGACCACCGTCCCGGTGTACGTCCACGTGATCCACTCCGGGGCCGCCGGCCGGCTGGACGAGGCCGTCGTCGCCGCCCAGATCGACCACCTCAACGCCACCTACGGCGGCCAGGGCGAGGGCAACACGCCCACCGGGTTCCACTTCGAGCTGGCCGGCACCGACTGGACCGACAACGCCGGCTGGTACACCGGCATGACCCCGGGCTCCGCCGCCGAACAGGCGATGAAGACCGCCCTGCGCAAGGGGGACCAGCGCACCCTCAACCTCTACACCGCCCACCTCGGCCAGTCCCTGCTCGGCTGGTCGACCTTCCCCAACGCCTACCGCTCCCACCCGACCGACGACGGCGTGGTGATCCTGGACGACGCGCTGCCCGGCGGCCCGGCCACCCACTACAACGGGGGCAACACCGCCACCCACGAGATCGGCCACTGGTTCGGCCTGTTCCACACCTTCCAGGGCGGCTGCCTGCCCCCGGGCGACTACGTGGACGACACCCCGCCCGAGCGCACCCCCGCCTACGGCTGCCCCGAGGGCCGCCACAGCTGCCCGGGCGGCAAGCTCGACCCGATCCACAACTTCATGGACTACGGCTACGACTCCTGCATGACCCAGTTCACCCCGGGCCAGGTCCAGATGATGTCCAACTCATGGTCTGCCTACCGTAGTTGATTCAGGCAGAAGACGTCCGGGTGGAGCAGTGTCCGGCCGTCGGCGGCACGGAACCCGTACGTCCGGTGCTCCCCGGCCGAGGCCTTCCGCCGGGCGGCCGGGCGCTCCTCAGGGGGCAGCAGCACCGGGACCAGGGCGCCCGGGGAGTCCCCGTGCCAGCCCATGTGGAACGCCGCGTACGGCGCGGCAACGACGGGCCGTTTCGTCCTGTTCGATCTATGTTTGGCGGGTCGGAGCCGAGCAGGAGCAACCGAAGGAGACACGGCATGACCACCAGCCCCCGGATCGTCGTCGGTGTGGACGGCTCGCCCGCCTCGGAACAGGCGCTGCGCTGGGCGGTCGACTACGCCAAGGCCGTCGGCGGGACCATCGACGCGATCGCCGCCTGGGAGTACCCGGCGTTCTACGGCTGGGGCGGGACGGCCGTGCCGGCCGACGTCTACAACCCGGAGGAACTCGCCGGCAAGACGCTCTCCGAGAGCGTCGCCCGGGTGGTCGGCGACGATCCCGGCGTGCGGATCCGCGAGAGCGTGGTCCCCGGCAACGCGGCCGGCGCCCTGCTGCAGGTCGCCAAGGGCGCCGCGCTGCTGGTCGTCGGCAGCCGAGGCCTCGGCGGCTTCGCCGGCGTGCTGCTCGGCTCCGTCAGCCGCCACCTCACCGAGCACGCGCCCTGCCCGGTGGTCGTGGTGCGCGAGGGCCAGGGCGAGGGCGGGGCGCACGCCCGGTAGCGCCACCCGGGGCCGGTGCCCCACCGGGCCGCCACGCGGACCAGAATGGAGTCATGCCAGAAGGTGACTCCATCTACCGCGTGGCGGCCCGGCTGCACGACGCCCTCGCCGGGCAGCTGCTGACCAGCGCCGAACTGCGGGTGCCCGCGTACGCGACCGCCGCGCTCGCCGGCCGCCGGGTGCTGGAGGTCCGCCCGCGCGGCAAGCACCTGCTCACCCGCCTCGAAGGCGGCCTCACCCTGCACACCCACCTGCGGATGGACGGCCACTGGGAGGTCTACCGGCCCGGCGAGCGCTGGAGCGGCGGCCCCGCCTGGCAGATCCGTGCCCTCCTCGGCACCGAGCAGGGCACCGCCGTCGGCTACCGGCTGCCGGTCGTCGAACTGCTGCGCACCACCGACGAGCGGCGCGCCGTCGGCCACCTCGGCCCGGACCTGCTCGGCCCCGACTGGGACCCGGTCGAGGCCGTCCGCCGACTCCTCGCCCGCCCGGCCCGGCCGGTCGTCGAGGCCCTGCTCGACCAGCGCAACCTGGCCGGCATCGGCAACGTCTACGCCAACGAACTGTGCTTCGTCGCCGGTGTGACCCCGTGGACCGAGGTCGGCGAAGTCCCGCACCCCGACCGGCTGGTGGAGCGTGCCCGGCAGATGCTGGAGGCCAACAAGCTGCGCCCCGGCCACATCACCACCGGTGACACCCGGCCCGGCTACCAGCACTGGGTCTACGGCCGGGCCGGGCGGCCCTGCCCGCGCTGCGTCACGCCCGTCCGGACCGGGCGCCAGGGCGACGCCCCGCAGGACCGGGCGGTGTTCTGGTGCCCCTACTGCCAGCGCGGGCCGGCCCCGACCGGCAGGGCCTGAGCGGCGGATCCTTGCCGGGCCCCCCGAGATCCGCCGGTCGTGCCCTACGAGATCCGCAGGTCGGGCCCGACGAGATCCGCCGGTCGGGCCCTACGACCGCTCGACCAGGGCGGGGTGCCGCGGGTCGTCCACCCGGACGATGACGTCGGCGGCCTCGGCCGGCCCGGTCTCCGCCTCGTAGCGGGCGAAGGCGGGCAGCGTCCACTGCTGATCGGCCGGAGTGCGGCGGGCCAGCGCGGCCGGAGTGAGCGCCAGATGGACGGTCAGCTCCAGCGGCAGCCAGCGGCCGAGCAGCAGCGCGCCGTCCAGCAACAGCACGCCCCCGGGCGGGAGTCGGACGTACGGGGCACGGGTCGAGCGGTCCGTCGCCGGGTCGCGCAGCGAGGGCAGCACCCGGCCGCTGCCGCCCGGCTCCAGCGGGTCCAGCACCTCGCGCAGCAGGGCGCCGTCGTCCAGCCAGAGGTCGTGGAACGCGTCCGCGTCCTGATGCCCGTACTCCAGTCGGATCGAGGCCGGGCGCAGGAAGTCCGCCGCCGAGACCCGCAGCGTGGGGCGGCCGCGCAGTCGCAGCGGCTCCACCAGGGCGTCGGCGAGCAGCTCGGGCCGGGCGGGCCCGGCGCCGTCCACGGCGATCCGCAGCCACCGTTCGCCGGCGCCGGGCAGCGCGGCGATCCGGTCGGCGAGCAGCTCGGCCAGCTTGTCGGGGGAGATCGGGCGTACCTGCACCAGGCCATCCTGCCGCTTCGTCCGGACGTTCGGGCCGGCGGGGGCGTCAGGCCGTCGGGAGGGCGTAGAGGACGTCGTCGTGACCGGCGTAGAGACGGCTCCCGTCGGTGGCGATGGACCAGACGTCCCGGCCCGGGCCGGAGTCGTGGAACGCCCACCCGAGTCGGCCGGTCGCGA
Organism: Kitasatospora sp. NPDC001683; assembly: GCF_053596495.1. Taxonomy (NCBI): domain Bacteria; kingdom Bacillati; phylum Actinomycetota; class Actinomycetes; order Kitasatosporales; family Streptomycetaceae; genus Kitasatospora; species Kitasatospora sp. NPDC001683. Next base: position 125,589 of record NZ_JBSFGK010000007.1, on the reverse strand, counting down.
CGTCGATCGCGAAGACCCCGGCGGCCGCCGGACCGGGGACGTACAGCGTGCCGCCGACGACCAGCGGACGGCTGCGGCTGTCCAGCGGGAACGGCAGTTTGCGGGACCACAGCACGGCGCCGGTGGTCAGGTCGTTGCAGGTGACCACGCCGCTGTCCCGCGGGACGAACACCCGGACGCCGTCCGGGACGGGCGGCAGCGCCCGCCAGGACTCGCCGCGGGCGGGGGAGTGGGTCCAGCCGGGCTCGCCGCCGACGCCCAGCATGCGCACGCCCCCGGTGCCGTCGGGGACGAGGAAGCCCTCCCCGCCGGCGACGCACCAGCGCAGGCCCTCCGGGCCGCCGGCTGTCCACAGCTCCCGCCCGGTGGCGGCGTCCCGGACCGCCAGCTCGGCGCCGTCGCCGAGGGAACGGGCGCAGGCCAGCAGGCCGGCGGTGCCCCCGGTGGCGAGGGCGACCGGCCGCTCCTGGCGCGGGCCGGCGACGGACCAGAGCAGGGTGCGGTCCGCCGGTCCGATGGCGAAGACCCGGGTGCTCGGGAAGACCTCCTCCGGGCGGAACGGGGTCCAGGCGTAGCCGTAGAGGGCGCCGGTGTCCGTGCAGGTGAGCTGGAGCCGGCCCGACAGCTCATCGGGCAGCGGCAGGCTCCAGTCGTGGGCCGGGTCGCTGAGGTGGTGGGCGTCCAGGTGGCCCTTCGACTCGGTGCTGAACATGTACTCCGGCCCGATCGCGACCTTCCCGCCGGACGGTTCGGCGTCGCTGGGCCAGTTCGGCGGTGGCGGCGGGTCGAACACCAGCAGCCGCCCGGGGCCGCCGCCGGCCGGGTCGAGGACCTGCAGCCCGGCCTTGGACAGGAACACCGGGCACCGTGGCGGGGCGACCAGCCGCTCGGGGGTCATCGCCTGCGCGCCCCGGTACGTCCACAGCGGCGTCGGCCCGGACACCGCGGTCGGCACCGGCTTGGCCGGGCCCGGCGCCGGTCCGTCGGAACCCGAGCGGCCGAGCGCCCACACCGCCCCGCCGACCGCCAGCACCCCGGCTCCGGCCAGCAGGCCCCGCCGACTCAACCGCGGCCCGCCCCCGCCGATCACGTCCCCGGGCGCCTCGCCCGCGCCGTCCGCCTCCCCGGCCCACTGCCACGAAGCCTCCCGCGCGGCCTCCTCGGACGACTTCATCCGCTCCTCGCCTCCACCCCCCGGCGGCCCCGGCGCCACCACCCGCCGGGAGGATATCGAACGGTCCCCGAACCATCCGAAGCCGTCGCTGTGCTGCACTATGCTGTGGCGCACAGCACAGACCCGCCAGCCGCCGAGGGGAGGTACGCCGTGACGGCCGAGATGATCGCACCCGAGTGGATGCACCGGCAGATCACCAGTGAGGAGTACGACTCCTGGACCGAGGAGCAGTGTGCGGGGATCGAGATCGTCGACGGGATGGTCGTTGTGAGCCCGAGCGCATCAAGGCGTCACAACCGGATCGGGCGCCTTCTGGCGAACGCCTTTGACAAGGCGGGCGGTGAGGAGTGGATCGCGGACACTGACTTCGACGTGCGGCTGCAGGATGTGCCGCTCAACAACCGTCGGCCCGACGTGGTGGTCTACCGTGCTGACACTTTCGACGAGCCGCTGATCAGACCGGAGCACGTACTGCTGCTGGTCGAGGTCGTCTCGCCGGGCTCGGAGACCACCGACCGGCTGGTCAAGCTCGACCAGTACGCGAAGGCCGGAATCCCCTTCTACTGGCTGGTCGAGCAGGCGGCGGGCCGGGTGCCGGTCGTGCACACGCATCTGCTGGACGCGGAGAGTAGGACCTACCGGGTCGGTGAGATGTTCACCGGACTGGTGAAGGCCGCGGTGCCGTACCCGGTGGAGGTCGATCTCACCAAGCTGCCGTAGCCCGTCACCTGTCCGGGGAGTGGTTCGGTCGGGTGTCCGGGGCGCTCGGGCTGGGGCGAGTGGGGGCCGTGGGCCAGCCCGGGCGGGCGGGGCTCGCCTTGACAGGGTTCCGGGCCGGACGTAGCAAGGGAGCATGTGCCATCCGCAGGCGACCGGCGGGGCTGCCGAGCCGGTCCGTGGGGCGGTCCCGGCGACGGCTTCGGAACCCGCGTCGCCGGCGCTCCCGGGAGCGGCCGCGCTCCCGGAGGCGGTGCACGAGCGGGACGCGTTGCTGGCGGAGGCCGTCCGCAGGGTGCTGGGGTCGACCGGGGCGTACGGGGCGATGGTGTACCTGCGGTCGCGGGACCGGCGGTCGCTGGTGCTGCAGACCATCGCGGGGGTGCCCCTGTCGATCATGAGTCCGTTCCGGCGGGTCGCGGCCGCCGGACCGTTGCCGGTCGCGGTGTGCTTCCGGACCGGCCGCAGCGTCACGCTGTCCGATCCGGAGGAGACCATGCGGCGCTTCCCGCAGCTCGCGGTCGGGCTGCCGTACGACTTCGTCTCGGCCTGTGTGCCGGTGGGGCACGGCGGGGAGCGGTTCGGGGTACTGAGCGTGCAGTGGCCGGCCTCGGAGGACGGCGTGCCCGCCGAGGAAGGCGGCCGGCTGGTGGCGGTCGCCTCCGAACTGGGCGCCGGGCTGGCCGAGTTGACGGCGGCCGGGCACTCGGTGGAGCCGGGGGGTGACGCCGCGGTGGTGGAGCTGCCGTCGCCGTCCGTGCCCACCACCCGGGTCGGGCTGTTCGACTGGGACGTGGCCACCGGCGAGCTGGCGGCGGACGCGCAGTTCCGGGAGATCTTCGGCTTCGCGCCCGGGCAGTTCGACGGCACGGTGGACTGCCTGACCGGGCGGATCGCCCCCGGGGACGTGCCCGAGTTCCGGGCCGCCGCCCGGACCGCCCTGGAGCGCGGCGAGGTGCTGGCCGCCCGGGTGCGGGTGCTCGGGCCGGGCGGGCGCCCGTACCCGGTGGAGCTGTGGGCCCGGGTGCCCGGTGCGATCTCCGACGGCCGGACCCACCTGGTCGGCGCCGTCCTGGACGCGCGCACCCTCACCGCCGCGGCCGCCGCCGTCGAGCGGCTGCGCGAGGGGGTCTTCTCGCTCGATCCGGACGGCCTGATCAGCTACGTCAACCGGGCCGCCGAGCCGCTGCTGCGGGCGAACCGGGAGGACCTGGTCGGCCACCTCCCGTGGGAGGTGCTGCCCTGGCTCGCCGACCCCTTCTACGAGAACCGTTGCCGCGCCGCCCTGCTCTCCCAGCAGCCCACCGCCTTCCTCGCCGCCCGTCCGTCGGACGGCTGGCTGGCCTTCTCGCTCTTCCCCGACCCGCACGGCGTCACCGGCCGGGTGATCGCCGCCGACTCCCCGCCGGGAGCGGCCGAACCGCCGCCCGCGGCCGGTCCCGGTCCCGCTCCTGGTCCTGGTGCCGGTCCTGGTGCCGGTCCCGGACCGGCCGGGACGGGCGGCGTGGGCAGTACCCACCACCTGCTCCAGCTGGCCAGCGCCCTCACCGAGGCCGTCACCGTCTGCGACGTGTGCCGGGCCGTGGCCGAGGAGATCCTCCCGGCCTTCGGCGGCCAGCAGCTCGCCATCTACGCGGTGCGCGAGCAACGGCTGCACCTGGTCTCGCAGACCGGCTACCCGGCCGGCTTCCTGGACGCCTTCGAGGGCACCCCGCTGGATGCCCGCATCCCCGGCGCCGAGACGCTCAGCACCGGCACCCCGATCTTCTTCGAGTCAGTGGGTGAACTCGCCGCCGCCTACCCGGGCCTGGCCCTGGACGAGATGGGCGCCTGGGCCTTCCTGCCGCTGATCGCCTCCGGCCGTCAGGTCGGCAGTTGCATCCTGGGCTTCGACCGCGCGCACCCCTTCACCGTCGAGGAGCGCGGGCTGCTCACCGGCCTCGGCGGCTTCATCGCCCAGGCCCTGGAACGCGCCCGGCTGTACGACGCCGAGTTCGCCCTGGCCCGCGGCCTCCAGCAGGGCCTGCTGCCGCACCGGCTGCCGCAGGTGCCCGGCCTGCGCACCGCCGCCCGCTACCTGCCCGGCACCCAGGGCATGGAGATCGGCGGCGACTGGTACGACGCGATCGTCACCGGCGCCGACCTCACCCTGGTGATCGGTGACGTCGAGGGCCACAGCGTCGCGGCGGCCGCCGCGATGGGGCAGCTGCGCAGCGCCGTCCGCGCCTTCGCGACCGGCGGCGAGCCGCCCGACCGGGTGCTCGCCCGCACCAACCGGCTGTTGCTGGACCTCGACCCCGGGCTGCTCGCCAGCTGCTGCCTGGTCCGCCTCACCCCCGCGGACGGCACGGTGCGGATCGGCCGGGCCGGGCACCTGCCGCCGGTGCTGCGCCACCCGGACGGGCGGGCCGAGGCGCTGTACGTCCCGGGCGGGGCGCTGCTGGGCGTGGACGACCGGGCGGCGTACCCGGTCAGCGAACTGCGGCTGCGGCCCGGCTCGCTGCTCGTCCTCTACACCGACGGGCTGGTGGAGGATCCGGCGCTGGCGATCGACCAGGGGGTGGACCGGCTGCGGGCCGCGCTGGCGCAAGGCCGGCCGGGGGAGGAGCTGGAGGAGCTGGCCGAGCGGCTGGTGCGCGAGGTCGGCTCGACCGGGCGGGTGGACGACGTCGCGCTGCTGCTCACGGGCTTCGAAGGCGGCGCATAGCCGACCCGCGGAGCCTTCGAGGGCGGCGCACAGCCGACCCGCGGAGCCTTCGAGGGCGCGGCGGAACCGGCCCGCGGACCGGCGACTTTCGTCGGGGCGGACCGCGACGAAGGGTGACCGCGGGCGCGGCGGGCGGCCGGTTAGCCTCGACGGGTGAATGCGATCGCACGGGCCTGGTCGAAGGCGGTACGGACGGCGCTGCCGGGGCCCTGGCGGCCCCGGCGGGTCGTGGGCGAGGCCGTGCTGGCCCTGCTGATGGGCCTGGTCAGCGCCCTGCTGGAGTTGGTCTCCGGCACCGGTCTGGCGCTGCCCTTCGGGCTCGCCGTCGCCGTGCTGTGGGTGCTGCGGAAGGGCTTCCCGGCCACCGTCCTGGTGCTGACCGGTATCACCGCCGGCTGGTCGCTCGGGCCGTTGCCGCTGCTGTCCTGCGTGGGCTGGGCGGCCGGGGCGCGGATCGGCCGGGTCTGGCGGCTGGTCGGCGCCTTCGTGCTGAGCTACCTGTTGTTCTCCGCGTCCGGGACCCTGAAGGACGGCACGTCCTCACCCAAGCTGATCATCGGGGTCTCGCTCGGCATCTTCCTGGTGTTCGCCGTCCTCCCCGCGCTCTACAGCCGCTACCGGGCGCAGCGCCGCGCGCTGCTGGACGCGCTGCGGGAGCGCAACGACCAGCTGGTGCGCGAGCGGGCGATGGTGGTCCACCAGGCGCGGCTGCGCGAGCGGCACCGGATCGCCCAGGACATGCACGACAGCCTGGGGCACCAGCTCGCGCTGATCTCCGTGCACTCGGGCGCGCTGGAGGTGGACCGCACCCTCGGCGACCGGCAGCGGGAGGCGGTCGGTGTGCTGCGGCAGGCGGCGGTCGCGGCGATGCGCGAGCTGCGCGAGGTGGTCGGGGTGCTGCACGACGAGTCGACGGCGCTGCCGCCGGCGGTCGGTGCGCCGGGCGCGGCGCCGGCCCGCGGCGGGGTGGACGGGATCGCGGGGCTGGTGGAGTCCTCCCGGGCGGCCGGTGCCGGGATGGCGTTCTCCACCGAGGGCGAGCGGCGCCCGCTCGCGGCCGCGGTCGACCACGCGGCGTACCGGATCGTGCAGGAGGCGCTCACCAACGCGCACAAGCACGCCCCCGGCGCACCGATCGCGGTCGCGCTCCGCTACGAGCCGGACGCGCTGGTGGTGGAGGTCACCAATCCCCGCGCGCCGGAGCTCGTGGGCGCGCACGCCGGCGCGGGCTCGGTGGTGAGCGGCGGACAGGGGCTGACCGGCTTGCGGGAGCGCGCCCGGCTGGTCGGCGGCATGGTGCACGCCGGGCCGACGCCGGAGCAGGGCTTCCGGCTGGCGGCCGTGCTGCCCTACGAGGGTGCGGAGGCCGACGGCGCCGCCGCCCCGGCGGGGGAGGAGGACTGGGTGCCCGGCGCCGTGCCGCCGGCCGGGGGGACGGACGGACACCGGCGCCCGGTGCTCGGCTGCGCCGCCGGAGTGGGTACGGTCGCGCTGGTCGTGGCGGGCCTGATGGTCTGGGGCGCGGTCGCCCTGGTCCGGGGCGCCAGTGATTCGACGGTGCGGCCGTCGCTCTACGAGCAGATCCGGGTGGGCGAGTCGAGGGCCGACGTACTGCGCCGACTGCCGCCCGGCAACGACTTCTTCACCTCCGACTACCAGAAAGCCGGGCCGCCCCGGCCGGAGGGCGCGCACTGCCGCTGGTACTCGCTGGACAAGAGCGAGCCCGGCGACTCCTGGGCGGACAACCACGTGGCGCGGTTCTGCTTCAAGGGCGGGGTGCTGGTGGACAAGGTGGAGTACGTCGCCAAGGACTGACCACCGCCTGCCGGGCCGTCCGGCCGGGATGTCAGGATGGTGCCGCCCACCCGATTGCCCGTTCGAGGGGAATGACCAGCGTGATCCGAGTCCTCGTCGCCGACGACGAGCCGCTCATCCGGGCCGGGATCAGGATGATCCTGGGTTCGGCCGACGACATCGAGGTGGTCGCGGAGGCCGCCGACGGCCGGGAGGCGCTGGACCTGGCCCGGGCGCACCGGGTGGACGTCGTCCTGCTGGACATCCAGATGCCGGTGATGGACGGACTGACGGCGCTTCGGGAGCTCGGGAGGGTCGCACCAGGCGCGCGGGCGATCATCCTCACCACCTTCGGGGAGCGCGAGAACGTCCTGCGCGCCGTGACCGAGGGAGGCGCCGGATTCCTGCTCAAGGACACCGCGCCGAACGAGCTGATCCAGGCCGTCCGGGCGGCGGCCGGCGGGAACGCCTTCCTCTCCCCGGCCGCCACCCGGCACATCGTCGACTCGCTGGCCTCCGGGCGCAGCGCCTCGGCGGCGGCCCGCGGCGCGGAGGCGCGCCGCCGGCTGGAGGTGCTCACCGGGCGCGAGCTGGAGGTGCTGGAGCTGCTCGGGGAGGGCCTGTCCAACGCGGACGCGGGGGCCCGGATCCACATGAGCGAGGCGACGGTGAAGACGTACGTCAGCCGGATCCTGGCCAAGCTGGGCTGCGAGAACCGGGTGCAGGCGGCGCTGCTGGCGCGGGATGCGGAGCTCGGCGGTCGCAACTGAGTGCGTTCGCATCGTCGCGGAGTGCGTTCACAGTGGTGGATGCCACTCAACTGGCGCCGCGAACCGGGAACTCCGGATGTCGTGGTGACGGTGCGTCAGTCACCGGTCGCGGACGGTTGATGGTGTGCGGGCTTTCACGGATGGACAGATGTGAGCGAGGGCACGGAAATTGATCGTTAGATCTTCAAAATGCGGTCAAACCCGGTCAAATCCGGCATCGTTTCTTGATCGATACCGCCGGTAACAGTCAACTGACCTGCGAAGACCAAGAATTGCTTGCTGTGCCCCGGACATGCCCCTAGCTTTCTTGGCGGCGCAACGAGCGCCACCCGGGTTCACCCCGACGCACCGCCCGCCGACTGACCCCCGGCGCGAGGGCGGTGCCCGCCGACAGGACCGGCTCGCACAGGCCGTCGGCGAGTGGAGGTGACCGGGGCGGCACGGCACGTCCGACACGTGTCCGGCCGCCCGACGAGTGAGGTGAGCGCAACCCACCGGCCCATGTCCCGGGCCTGGTTCCGCCTGCCCGCCCGGGGCTTGTCGAGAGGACATTCATGACTTCCCGTCACGAGACCGCCGCTGCCACCGACAACGCCGCCACCAGCAAGCGCAACCGCCTGCGGATGGCGGTCGTCGCAGGAGCCGCCGTCGCGGCACTGCCGGTGGCCGGCCTCGTCACGGCCACCTCGGCCTCCGCCGCACCCTCCTCCACCTGGGACGCCGTCGCCCAGTGCGAGAGCGGCGGGAACTGGAGCATCAGCACCGGCAACGGCTTCCACGGCGGACTGCAGTTCACCCCCTCCACCTGGGCCGCGTACGGTGGGACCGCGTACGCCGCCCGGGCCGACCAGGCGACCAGGGCGCAGCAGATCGCCGTCGCCGAGAAGGTGCTCGCCTCGCAGGGGCCGGGCGCCTGGCCCGTCTGCTCCAAGCAGGCGGGCCTGAGCAAGGGCGGTGCCCCGGCCGCCGTCGACACCTCGGCGGGCTCCGGCTCCTCGGACTCGGGTGCGGCGGCCGTCAAGTCGGCCAAGCGCGCCGCGAAGGCGGCTCCGAAGGGCGCCCAGCAGGCCGCCCCGAAGGCGAAGTCGCAGGCTCCGAAGGCCGCGCAGGGCCGTCCGTCGGCCAAGCCGGCGCAGTCGGCCCCGGTGGCGGAGCGGAACACCTCCGTCGGCGACTACACCGTCAGGAGCGGTGACACGCTGAGCGACATCGCCGCCAAGTTCGGCGTCGACACCGACAGCCTGTACCGCAAGAACGTCCGTACCATCGGCGGCGACCCGGACCTGATCTTCCCGGGTCAGACCCTGACCGTCTGACGCCCTGCCGCGCTCCGGCGCGGGACGAGCGGCCACCCTGCGCGGGGTGGCCGCTCGGCGCGTTCGGCGGATCCCGGCATCAGTAGGGGTGACTGATGGTCCGACTGATCAGCGACAGTGAGCTCACCGCCTCCCCCGTGGTGGCCAACAGCGCGATGAACCGGGGGCGCGGGCTCAGCGGAGTGAACGGCTACGCCCGCGAGCTCGGCTTCGCTCCCGCCGCCTGGCTGCGGGAGCGCGGCGGGTCCGCGCCCGGCTGGCTGGACCTGTGCAGCGGGGAGGGGCGGGCGCTCGCGGAGGCGGCCCGGGTGCTGCCCGTGGGAGCCGAGTCGACCGGCGTCGACCTGGTCGGGCCGCTGGCCCCGCCGCCGGTCCAAGTCGTAGTTGAACGTTGAACGCAACGTCTGAATACCGCCGGAGATGTCAAGGAATCCGGACCAGGATCGACTCACACACCGAGAGCGGGACACCGACCGGAGCACCGGCCCGGGGCCGCGATCGGAACGCGTGAACGAGGAGACCTGGAGAGATGACGATGAACGGTGCGGCGGCACTCGACGGCAAGGTGGCCCTGGTGACCGGCGGCAGCCGGGGGATCGGGGCGGCGGTCGCGCTGCGGCTGGCCGAGGACGGCGCCGACGTGGCGGTGACCTGCCAGGGCTCGGCCGAGCGGGCCGAGGAGGTGGTCGCGAAGATCACCGCGATGGGGCGCACCGGCTGGGCCGTGCGCGCCGACAGCGCCGACCCGGAGGCGGTGCACGCCGCGGTGGCCGCGGTCGCCGAGCGGTTCGGGCGGCTGGACGTCCTGGTGAACAACGCGGGTGTCGGCGCCGGCGGGGCGATCGAGGAGGTCGCGATCGAGGAGCTCGACCGGGTGCTGGAGGTGAACGTCCGGGCGCCGTACCTGTACGCCCAGGCGGCGGTGGAGCACCTGACCGAGGGCGGGCGGATCGTCGGCATCGGCAGCTGCATCGCCCAGCGGGTCGTCTTCCCCGGCGCCGTGCTCTACGCGACCAGCAAGGCCGCGCTGATCGGCATGACCAAGGCGTTGGCCCGGGAGCTCGGCCCGCGCGGGATCACCGTCAACCTGGTCCACCCGGGCCCGATCGACACCGACATGAACCCGGCCGACGGCCCGTCCGCCGACTTCCAGCGCGGCTTCACCGCCCTCGGCCGGTACGGCACGGTCACGGAGGTGGCGGGCGCCGTCTCCTACCTGGTGGGCGAGGACGGCCGGTACGTCACCGGCGCGGAACTGTCGGTGGACGGCGGATTCGCGGCCTGACCTGCCGCCGGACCGGGGGCGGCGGTGGAGTGCCGGGCGGTCGGGTGTCGTGCCCGGCGGTCGTCGGTGCCCGCGCTTACGATCGCCCGGCACGTACCGTGCGCCCCCGACCGAGAGGTGTGCCATGACGGTGGACGACCCGATCGAGCTGCTCGCCCGGGCCCTCGCCCAGACCGCCGGCCTGATCGACGGCACCGGCGTCGAGCTGGCCGGCCACCCGACCCCCTGCCGCTCCTGGGACGTCGGCGACCTGGTCAGCCACCTCCTGTTCGACCTGCGGCAGTTCACCCTGCGGGCCGAGGGCGGGCAACCGGACTGGTCGCAGTCCTTCGAGCGGGTGGAGGAGGACTGGCTGCACGCCTTCGAGGCCGGCGCGGAGCGGCTGGTCGATGCCTGGCGTGCCGCCGGGGACCTCACCGGCACGGTGAAGACCCCCGGCGGCACCGTCCCGGCACGCTTCCCGGTCGACCAGCAGACCGCCGAATTCGCCGTCCACGCCTGGGACTTGGCGCACGCCACCGGCCAGTCCACCGAGGGCCTGGACCACCAGGTCGCGTTCGCGGCGCTCGACTGGGCCCGCGGCGCCCTCAGACCCGAGTACCGCGGCGACGAGGCGGACCAGCACGCCTTCGGCCCCGAAGTCCCCGCACCGTCGGACGCCCCGGCGTACGACCGGCTGGCCGCCTTCTTCGGCCGCGACCCCTGGGCGGGCTCCGGCTCCTAGCCGCTCGAACTACCGCCCCTGCTAGGCTCCTTGGGTACGGCGGAGAACGAGGTGCTGGAGGTGGTCGCGGGCGCTGAAGGGCACCTGTCGATCTGATCGTCCGAGGGAGAAGCGTGATCGACGTCGACGGATACCTGGCCGCGCTGGGGGTCGCCCGGCCGGCGGCCCCGACCGCCGAGGCGCTGTGGGCGCTGCACCGGGCGCAGGTGGAGCGGGTCACCTACGAGAACCTCGACATCCACCTGGGACGGCCGACGGGCATCGGCGCAGCGGAGTCGGTGGCCCGGATCGTGCGCGGGCGGGGCGGTTACTGCTTTCACCTCAACGGGGCCCTCGGCGCGCTGCTGACCGCCCTCGGCTACGACGTCACCCTGCACCGGGCCGGGGTGCAGAGCACTCCCGAGGACCCGGCGGGCGCGTCCGGCAACCACCTCGCGCTCACCGTGCGGCTCGACGGCGAGCGGTGGCTGGTCGACGCTGGGCTCGGCGACGGACTGTACGAACCGCTGCCGCTGCGCGAGGGCAGCCACACCCAGGGGCCGTTCACCTACGCGCTGGCCCCGTCGACGGCGGTGCCCGGCGGCTGGCGGTTCACCCATGACCCGCGCGGCTCGTTCACCGGGATGGACTTCGCGCCGGAGCCGGTGGAGCTGTCCTCCTTCGCCGCCGAGCACCTCCGGCTGTCCACCTCCCCCGAGTCCGGCTTCGTCCGGACCCTCACCGCCCACCGGCGCGACGGCAAGGGCGTGGACGTGCTGCGCGGCTGCGTGCTGCGCCGGATCGAGGCCGGGGGCACCGACGAACGGACCGTCGACTCGGCCGACGACTGGTACGAGGTCCTGACCGGGGTCTTCCGGCTGGACCTGACCGACGTCGACGCCTCCGCGCGGGCGGAGCTGTGGCAACGGATCCGCAGCGCGCACCGGGAGTGGGAGACCGCGGGGCGGCCGTGAGGGCACCCCCTGGAAACTGACGGCATGACAGGTGGCTTCTGGCGGGGTGCGGCGCAGCCGCGTCAGTGCACCCGTCCACCCGCCGCCGCGCGCTTGATCGCCTCGCGGATGCGCGGGTAGCTGCCGCAGCGGCAGATGTTCTGGATCTGGTCGATGTCCGCGTCCGTCGGGTTGGGGGTGCGGCGCAGCAGGGCGACGGCCGTCATGATCTGGCCCGGCTGGCAGAAGCCGCACTGGGCGACGTCGCAGTCGATCCAGGCCTCCTGCACGGGGTGGAGGGTGTCGCCGTCGGCGAGGCCCTCGATGGTGGTGACGGTGCGGCCCTCGCAGTCCTGGACGGAGCGGGTGCAGGGCTGGAACTCCTGGCCGTCCAGGTGGCTGGTGCAGGCCCGGCAGACGCCCACCCCGCAGCCGTACTTGGGGCCGGTGACGCCGAGCTTGTCGCGCAGCACCCAGAGCAGCGGCATGTCGTCCGGGGCGTCGACGGTGACGGGCTGCCCGTTGAGGACGAAGGTGTGGGTGGGCATGGGGGGTATCGATTTCCTCAGAAGTTGATCGGGAAGGAGCGCGGGCTGGTGCCGGTCGCCCGGGCGTAGGCGTTGGCGACGGCGGCGGAGGCCGCCGGGACGCCCAACTCGCCCGCGCCGCCAGGGGATCCGCTCGGCGGCATGAGGTGGATCTCGACCGTCGGCGGGGTGTCGCGCTGCCGGGCGTAGTGGAAGTCTGCGTAACTCCCTTCCCGGAACGCGCCGTTGTCGAGGTGGTTGCCGGCCTGGAGGATCACCGAGATGCCGTCGCTCAGGGCGCCGGTCAACTGGGCCTCGAGACCCCGGGGGTTGATGACCTGGCCGACGTCGGCGGCGATGACGGCCTTGGTGACCCGGGGGGCGGCCCGGTCGGTGGCGTCGAGTTCGACCAGGTAGGCGACCCGGCCGCCGTTCTCGTCGTGGTAGCCGACGCCCTGGGCCTGGCCGGCCGGCATCGGGCGGCCCCAGCCGCCGGCCCTGGCGACGGTGTCGAGCACCGCCTGCCCGGCGGCGTCGCGCAGCCGGGCGCGGCGGAAGGCGACCTCGTCCTGGCCCATCCGGCGGGCGAGTTCGTCCATCATGATCTCGTCGGCGACCCGGACCGTGCCGGAGTAGACCGAGCGCCAGCTGCCGGTGTGCAGCTGCAGCGGCAGTTCGGCGAGCAGCTGGGTGGGGATCCCGACGTCGTACGGGTTCTTCTCGGTGAGCAGGAATAGGGCCTGGGCGAGGCTGATCCCGGCGACCGAGAGGTTCAACCCGGCTCCGCTGAGCGCCTCGCCGAGGCCGTGCGAGAGGTCGGTCCGCACGGTGGCGGCGCGGTGCTCCCAGGTGAGCACCTGACCGGGGCCGTAGGTGGCGCGGATCCGGTGGTGGCTGGCGGGGCGCATCCGGCCGTGCCGCATGTCGTCGTTGCGGGTCCACATCAGCTTGACCGGACGGCCGGCGGCCTGGGAGATCAGGGCCGCCTCCAGCGCGGCGTCGAAGAACAGCCGGCGCCCGAAGGAGCCGCCGCCGCGCACCACGTGAACGGTGACGGCGCTCTGCGGCAGGCCGAGTTCGGCGGCGATGGTCTGCTGGGCGATGATCGGGCTCTGCGCGGCGAACCACAGCTCCGCGCGGCCCGGCCGCACGTCGGCGACGGCGGTCAGCACCTCCATCGGGGCGTGGTTGACGAAGGCGAAGTCGAACTCGCCGTCCAGGTACGGGGTGATCAGCGGCGGCAGCGGGAACGGCGCGTGGGCGGCGCGCAGTTGGGCCCGGACGTCGGCGGTGGAGAGGTTCGCGACCGGGCCGGGGTTCCAGCTGGTGCGCAGCGCGTCGCGGGCCTTGAGCGCCTGGTCGAAGGTCTCGGCGAGGACGGCGACGCCGCTGGGGATCCGCACCACGGCGAGCACGCCGGGCATGGTGCGGGCGACCGAGGCGTCCAGGGACTTGAGGGTGCCGTTGACGGTGGTCGGGCGGGCGACCACGGTGGGGGCGGCGCCGGGGATCTGCAGGTCCCCGGCGTACTCGGCGCGCCCGGTGACGATGTCGCGGGCGTCGATGCGTCCGGTCGGCTTGCCCACCAGGCGACGCTGGTCGGCCGGCTTGGGGGTGGCGGGCACGGCGGGCGCGACCACCGCGGCGGCGTCGGCGGCGAGTTCGCCGAAGCCGAGGCGGCGTCCGTCGGGGGCGAGGACCGCGGAGTCGGCGGTGCGCAGGCCGCCCGCGGGAACGTTCCAGCGCTGGGCGGCGGCGGTGACCAGCCGGGCGCGGGCGGCGGCGGCCGCGGCGCGTACCGGGTCGTACAGCGAGCGCACCGAGTTGGAGCCGCCGGTGAGCTGGTTGAAGAGCAGTTCGGGACGGCCGTCGCAGAGCGGTACGTCCACGTCGGTGAGCCTGGCGTCGAGCTCGTCGGCGACCAGCATGGCGATCGCGGTGGTCAGGCCCTGGCCGACCTCCAGCCGGGGCAGGTACAGCGCGGCACGCCCGGCGGGAGTGATTTCGAGCACCAGCAGGTGCGCGGTGGGCAGCCCGGCCAGGATCAGCGCGTCGCCGAGGTCGAGGACGTCCGGGACGCCCGGCAGGCCGAGCAACTGCCGGGGCGCGGCCGCCTCCTGGGCGGCCGCGGCGGCGCGCACGGCCGCCTGGGCGGAGGCGGGTGCGGCGGCGTCGAGGCCGAGCCGGGCGGCGACGGTGAGGGTCGGGGCGGCCAGCAGGTAGGTGAGGAAGCGGCGGCGTGCGGTGGTCTCGGTGGGGTCCACGAGGCTGTCGGGGGTGGCGGTTCCGACGGGTCTTCCGGTGGCGCCGGGGTGGCCGGCGGAGTCCGAGGGGGCGATGGAGGTGCTGATGGGAGGACACCCTTCGAGCCGGAGACGGCGCCGGATCGGGCGGGCACGGACGGCCCCGGCCCCGGTGCCGGATCGCGAACGCCGTTGAGCATAGGAGGGCACTATTGACGGGTCAACACGACCAAACTTGGCCCTCCGGTCGGGTGGTGGAGGGGTCCGGTCCGCTTCCGGCAGGGCAGTCGGAGCGGGTACGGACGGCGCTTCGGCCGGGCGGGGCGAACCCGGACGGGCCAGGGCGGGCCCGGCGCGGATCCCGCTGCCGGGTCAACCGGCCGGCGTCGTACGGGAGTTCAGGGCTCGCCCGGCGGTGCGGAGGAGCCCCTCCGGCCGCATTCAAGTGGCCCAGGAAATCTCAAGATCAATGGACCTGTCGGACGGTCCATTCACTGCCTAGGCTGGGCGGCGCCCCGCCCCGGACGGTCGTGAACGTCCGGCCCGCGCGTCGCCCGCCCGACAGGAGAGAAGTGCCGAACCAGAGCGCCGCCGGCTTCGCCCTGCTGCCCCCCGCCGGTCCCCAACGCACCCTCGCCGCCGCCCAGTTGGCGAGCGCGGTGGGCGACGGCGCCTACTACACCTGCTCCGCGCTCTACTTCACCCGGGTGGTCGGCATGTCACCGGCCGCCCTCGGCCTCGGTCTCGCCGTCGGCTGGGCGATCGGCTCGGTGGCAGGCGTCCCGCTCGGTCACCTCGCCGACCGGCGCGGCCCGCGCCGCACGGCGGTCGCGCTCGCGCTCGGCGCGGCAGCCGTGGTCGCCGCCTTCCTGGTGATCCGCTCCTACCTGCCCTTCCTGCTCGCCGTCTGCCTGTACGCCACCGCCCAGTCCGGGCTCACCGCCGCCCGGCAGGCGCTGGTCGCCGGCTTGGTGCCGCGTGCCGAACGGACCGGCCTGCTCGCCCACCTCCAGTCAACCCTCAACGGCGGCCTCGCCGTTGGCGCCGCCATCGGCGGCATCGCGCTCACCATCGGCACCCGGACCGCCTACCTCGGCGCCTTCGTCATCACCATGCTCGGTCTCCTGGCCGGCGCGCTGCTGCTCCGCCGGCTGCCCGAAGTCCCGCCCGCCGAACCGGAGTCGGGCTCCGGCCCGCGCCTGGCCGTGCTGCGCGACCGCCGCTACGCCGCCGTCACCCTGGTCAACACCGTGCTGCTGCTGCGGATGCCGCTGCTCAGCCTGATCCTCCCG
The DNA here is from genome assembly GCF_053596495.1 of Kitasatospora sp. NPDC001683. NCBI lineage: Bacteria > Bacillati > Actinomycetota > Actinomycetes > Kitasatosporales > Streptomycetaceae > Kitasatospora > Kitasatospora sp. NPDC001683. Next base: position 110,108 of record NZ_JBSFGK010000007.1, on the reverse strand, counting down.
CTGTGGATCGCCCAGCGGGCCCCCGGGCTCGGCTGGCTCGGCTCGGCCCTGTTCGTGCTCAACACCGCGGCGGTGCTGCTCTTCCAGGTCCGGGCGGCCCGCGACGTCACCGGGCTGGACTCGGCGGTGCGGGCCGTCCGGGCGGCCGGAGTGCTGCTGCTCCTGTCCTGCGTGGTCTGCGGGCTGTCCGCGCTGGACGTCCCGGTGTGGGCGATCGGCGCGCTGCTGGTGGCCGGGGCCGTGCTGCAGGTGGCCGGCGAGATGCGGCAGTCGGCCGGCTCCTGGCAGCTCGGCTTCGACCTCGCGCCGCCGGAGCGGATCGGCCAGTACCAGGGCTTCTTCGGCACCGGCGTCGCCGTCGCCCGCACCCTCGGACCGCTGCTGCTCACCAGCCTGCTGCTGGACGGCGGGCTCGCGGGCTGGCTGGTCTTCGGCGGGGTGTTCCTCGCCGCCGGGTACGCGATGGGCCCGGTCGCCCGCTGGGCGGCGCGCGACCGCCGACCGGTGCCGGCCCCGGTGGTGCCCGCCGCGTAGCCGGGGCACGGCCAGGCACGGCACGGACGGGCGGGGCACGGGCAGGCGGGGCACGGACCGGCGGCGTCCGGAAAAGGGTGGCCCCGGCCTGCCGCCCGCTGGCATGCTGGCCGCGTGGACCGACCCCAGATCTGGCTCGACTTCGCCCCTGAGCTGCACCTCTTCGTCTCCGCGCCCCGGCGGGCCGGCCGGACGGCGCTGCGCACCGACGGCACCTCCACCCTCGGCCACGTGGTCGAGTCCCTGGGCGTCCCGCTGACCGAGGTCGGCGCCCTGCTGGTGGACGGCCGGCGGGTGCCCGACTCGCACGTCCCGGCCGACACCGAGCACGTCAGCGTCGAGGCGGTGGCCCGGCCGCAGCCCTCGCCCGCCCCGCCGCGCTTCCTGCTGGACGTCCACCTCGGCACCCTCGCCCGCCGGCTGCGCCTGCTCGGCGTGGACGCCGCGTACGAGAACCCGGACATCGGCGACGCCGCCCTCGCCGCCCGCTCCGCCGCCGAGCAGCGCGTCATGCTCTCGCGCGACCGCGGCCTGCTGCGCCGCCGCGAACTGTGGGCCGGCGCCTACGTCTACAGCCACCGCCCCGCCGAGCAACTGCGCGACGTGCTGTCCCGCTTCGCCCCGCCGCTCGCGCCCTGGAGCCGCTGCACCACCTGCAACGGCACGCTGCGCACGGTGAGCAAGACCACGGTGCGCGAGCAGCTCCACGACGGCACCGAGCGCTCCTACGACGCCTTCGCCCAGTGCGCCGACTGCGGCCAGGCCTACTGGCGCGGCGCGCACCACGCCCGGCTGGAGTCCATCGTCACCGACGCCGTGCGCGAGTTCGGCGGCGTCCCGGGGTAGCGGGGGGGCCTTCGTGGACGGATCCGGCCGAGTGCGGCTGGCGGGCCCGCCCAGCGGTGTGGTCCGCTCAGGGGTGGGGGACGAGCCCAGGTACTCCGTCGTACGAGAGGGACCGGGGCTCGGATGAGCGATCAACCCGTACAGCCTGTACACCAACCCTTCGAGAGCGCCGAGGCCGGTGACGCCCCCGTGGTGACCGCACCGGACGGCGCCGCGGTCCGCCCGCTGCTGGTGCTGGACGGGCGGGGCAGCCTCGCGGTCTTCGAGCTCGCGCCCGGGCAGGGCGTCCGCGCGGTGTCGCACGCCACCGTGCAGGAGCTGTGGCAGGTCACCGCGGGCGGCGGCGAGCTGTGGCGGCGCCAGGACGGCCGGGAGGCGACCGTCCGGCTCGCGGTCGGCACGGCGGTGTCGATCCCGCTGGGCACCTCCTTCCAGTTCCGGGCCGACCCGGACGGCGACGGACCGCTGCGGATCACCGCCGTCACCATGCCGCCCAGGCCGGGCACGGACCCCGAGGCCCGCCCCGAGCAGGGCCGCTGGCAGGCGACCGTCCGCTGAAGCGGGACTCCGGGCTGCGCACCGGCACCCGGTCGGCGCAGGCGTGCGCCCGCGCTCGGACGCCCCGGACAGGACGGTCCCCGGCGGCTCCTCCGGGCGACCCTGCGGACGCCCGCCGGGCGTGCGATGGTGGTGCATGACCGTGGAGGAGGCCACCGGTGGAACCCGCCGAGTTCGAGGTGATGATCGAGATCCCGCAGGGGTCGCGGAACAAGTACGTGATGGACTTCGACGCGGGCCGGATCCGCCTCGACCGCACGCTCTTCACCGCCACCCGCTATCCCGCGGACTACGGCTACGTCGAGGGCACCCTCGGCGGTGACGGCGAACCGCTGGACGCCCTCGTCCTCGGCGGCGAGCCGGCCGTGCCCGGCTGCGTGCTCACCTGCCGGGCGGTCGGCATGTGGGTGATGCGCGACGAGCGCGGCCCGGACCAGAAGATCCTCTGCGTCCCGGCCCACGATCCGCGCTACGCGGACCTGCGGGACATCGGCGACCTGCGCGAGTTCGACCTGCTGGAGATCACCCACTTCTTCCAGGTGTACAAGGACCTCGAACGCGGCAAGTCGGTCGAGGGCTCGCACTGGGCCGGCCGCGAGGCGGCCTGGACCGAGATCACCGAGTCCCGCGCCCGGGCGGCGGGGACGCGCTTCGCCTACCCGGCCTGACTCCCCTGACTCCCCTGGCAGCCGGGCTGCCGGTGCAGCCAGGCCCGGGCCGCCGCCAGCACCCGGTCCCGGTCGCTGCCCACTGCGGCGGCGGGGTCGTTGGCCACCTCCTCGTCGGGCGGGATGGGGGCGTCGTACGTGCGGCCGGTGCGGTCGACGTCGTCGGCGGTGGTGAGGTTCAGGACCGCCCCGTCGGAGAGGCGGAAGGGGTTGTTCCCGGTGGGGACGCCGTAGGTCGGCTCGCCGAAGAACCGGGTGCCCTGGCGGCCGTGGAAGGCGACCACCACCGCCTCGCCGGAACTGGCGGTGTGTTGGCCGGTCAGGACGGCGACCGGCGGCACGCTCCGGGCGATCGGCCGGCTGTCCGCCCAGCCGATCGGTCGGCCGTCCTCGTAGCCGTTGCCGTGCTCGACCGACCAGGCGGCCCGCCGGCCGTCGGCGTCGACCATGCCGCCGGCCGGTCCGTCGCCGAGGATCGGCCCCAGGACGGCCAGCATCGGCCGGACGGCGCCGCCGCTGTCCCCGCGCAGGTCCACGATCCAGCCGCAGGCCCCGGCCCGGTCCGCGGTCGCCACGGCCTGGCGGCCCCGCCGGACGTACCCGTCGAGGGTCGCCGCCGAGCCCTCCACGGCGCGCAGCACCAGGTAGCCGATCCCGTCGCCGTCCAGCGAGGTGCCCTGGAGACCCTGGGGATCGAGCTCGACGGCGCCGAAGACGGCCGCGGCCGTCTTCGGGGCGGCGAAGAAGCTGTGGCCGTCGTGCACGGAGTTCAGCGCCGAGGCGATGACCCCGTAGGTGTCGGCCGCCGTCCGGGCGCCGTGCGCCTGGTCCAGCGCCCGGCGCCGCAGCTGGGCCCAGTCCACCTGGTGGCGGAGGACGGAGTGCTGCTCCATCAGGTCCAGGGCCGTCGTCAGGTAGGTCCGGGCCTCGGGCGACATGCCGTCGTCCGGAGCGCCCGAAAGCCCGCTCGCGGACCCGGCTGCCGTCAGCAGGACACCCAGCGCCGCCGCGAGGGCGGCGAGGCGCAGTGAACGCTTCCGTTCCATGTGCTCCCCCTTGCACGCCCCGCGCCGCTGCGGGGCGTGCACCACTGTAGGGCCGTTCGACGTTCCGCGGGGTCTGCCGGCTCAGAGCCGGGCGCTGCGCAGGATCGCGCCGATCTCGTCCGAGATCGCCGCCTCGTTGTGCTCGAACTCCGGTGAGGCGACCTGGTCCTGCTGCTCCGGCAGGCCGGTGAGACCTGCGTGGCGGCCTGGGCGACGGTGGCCGGGGCGAGCAGGGCGGCGAGGGTGCCGGCGAGGGCGGTAGCCAGGGTGGCGGCTTGTCCGGTGGCGCGTCCGGCGGTGCGGCGAGTTTTTGTCATGGGCACTGACCATAAGTGGCGGGCTGATGCCCCGCCAGGGCGCATGTCCGCTACCCGTAGGCTGACCGGGTGACATCCCTCGACCCGACCGTGAAGTCCCTGCTCGCCGACCCATACGGCGCCTACGCCAAGCTGCGCGCCGAGGCGCCCGTCCAGCGCATCGTCGGCCTGGACGGCCTGCCCGCCTGGCTGGTGACCCGCTATCCGGACGTCCGCCAGGCCCTCGCCGACCCGCGCCTCGCCCTCGACAAGGTGCACGCCGCACCCGGCAACTACCGGGGCCTCGCGCTGCCGCCCGCGCTGGACGCCAACCTGCTCAACATGGACCCGCCGGACCACACCCGGATCCGCCGCCTGGTCGCCCGGGCGTTCACCCCGCGCCGGGTCGCCGCCCTGCGCGCGCCGATCGAGCGCGTCGCCGAGCAACTCCTCGACGCCATGGAGGACACCTCCGCGCCGACCCGCCGCGCCGACCTGCTCGCGAGCTACGCCGCGCCGCTGCCGATCACGGTCATCTGCGACCTGCTCGGCGTCCCCGAGGACGACCGGCACGACTTCCGCGCCTGGACCGACGCCCTGATCACCCCGGACCCGGCCCGCCCCGAGCAGGCCCGTGACGCCGTCAAGGCGATGCTCGGGTTCTTCACCGGCCTGATCGAGCGCAAGCGCACCGAGCCGGCCGACGACCTGCTCTCCGACCTGATCGCCGTCCGGGACGAGCAGGACCGGCTGAGCGAGGACGAGCTGACCTCGTTGGCCTTCCTGATCCTCTTCGCCGGCTACGAGAACACCGTCCACCTGATCGCCAACGCCGTCCTCGCCCTGCTCACCCACCCCGAGCAGCTCGCCGCGCTGCGCGCCGAGCCGGAGCTGGTCGCTGGCGCCGTCGAGGAGTTCGCCCGCTTCGACGGCCCGGGCCCGCTGGCCATCCGCCGCTTCCCGCGCGAGGACGTCACCATCGGCGGCGTCACCATCCCGGCGGGGGAGACGGTGCTGCTCTCGCTCGCCTCCGCCAACCGCGACCCCGAGCAGTTCACCCACCCCGACCGGCTGGACCTGCGCCGCCGGGAGAACGGCCACCTCGCCCTCGGCCACGGCATCCACTACTGCCTGGGCGCCCCGCTGGCCCGGATGGAGACGGCGCTCGCGATCACCGCGCTGCTGCGCCGCTTCCCCGCGCTGGCCCTGGACGTCCCGGTCGAGCAGCTGCGCCACCGACCCGCCCTGCGGGCCCGTGGCCTGCTGGAACTCCCCGTCCGGTTCTGACCGGGCGACCGGGAACCGGCGTGACGTCGACGGCGTTGTCGTGGTCGGACAGCGTGATTCGGACGGTGGTGGAGGAAACCCCATGAGTGTGGCCCTGACGAAGGGTGGCAACGTCTCCCTGAACCGGCAGGCGCCCGGCGTGCGGTCCGTCCGGGTCTGCCTCGGCTGGACGGCCGGCGCCGGTTACGACCTGGACGCCAGCGCCCTGCTCTGCGGGGCGTCCGGGAAGGTGCCCACGGACCAGCACTTCGTCTTCTTCAACAACCTGCAGAGCCCGGACGGCGCGGTGCGTCACCTCGGCACGGGCGGCGGGGGCGAGGACCGGGAGCGGATCGAGGTCCGGCTCGCGGACGTCGCGGCCGACGTGCAGAAGGTCGTCTTCGCGGTGGCGATCTACGACGCGGCGCAGCGCCGGCAGACCTTCGGGCAGGTGCGCGGCGCGTACGTCCGCCTCACCGACGCGGACGGCGGCGCCGAGGTGGCCCGCTACGACGTCACGCCGGAGACGGGCAGCGAGACGGCGATGGTGTTCGGCGAGTTGTACCGGCACGGCGCGGACTGGAAGTTCCGCGCCATCGGGCAGGGCTACGCCTCGGGGCTCGCGGGCATCGCCACCGACTTCGGGGTCGACGTCCTGCAGCCGGCGCCGGCCGCCGCGCCCGTCGCCGCGTCCACCGCCCCGCCGCCGCCCGTCGCTCCGGCCGCCCCCGCCCCCGCCGCCGTTCCCGCTGTTCCGAAGACCCAGCCAGCAACAGGGAGTTCCGCCGTGACGTGTTTCTTCGACCCCACCCACGGCGTGGGCACGGCCGTGGTGCTGTGGCAGCCGCAGTGGGGCGTGCCGCGCCAGATCGAGACCTGCGCGGCCTGCGCCCAGCGGGTGCAGACCACCGTCCCGCCGTTCTACACGCCGCCGCAGGCCGGCTACCCGCAGCAGCAGGTCCAGCCGCAGGTGCCCGCCCAGCAGCATGAACAGGGCGGCCGCCGCTTCGGCACCGGCGCCATGCTCGGCGCGGGTGCGGCGGGCCTGGTCGGCGGCATGCTGCTGAACGAGGCGCTGAGCGACGACGAGCCGCACGTGGTGGTCAACAACTACTACGAGGACGACGACGACTCCTTCTTCTGACACCCGCGCCGGTCCGGTCAGCCGATGACGACCGCCATCTGCCCGTAGGTGGCGTAGCCGTCGGCGAAGTCCTGTTCGGAGACCGTGGTGCGGCCGCGCGCGGGGTCGTTGAGCGAGACGTTGCCGCCGCTGAACCCGGTGACGACGACGGTGTGTTCGGCGGGCCCCGCGTACGGGATGCTCCGGCCGTCGTACGCCGTGTACGTGGTGGTGGCGAGGTGCCGCCAGAGGTAGTCCACCCAGACGATCGCCGGGTGGCCGGCGGCCAGGTGGTCCTTCAGCTCCTGGACGGAGACGCCCTCGTCGTCCTGGAGCACGGTGAGCCCGTAGGAGCGGGCGGCCCCGGCGACCGGTGGGTGGTAGACGCCGAACCCGGTGCCGCCCGTCTCCGAGCCGTTCGGGTCGCCGACGAACGCCCGGTAGGGGTCGCCGGAGCGTGGGCCGGAGTGGCCGAACTCGGGGTGCTCGCGGTCGACGCCGATCCGATCCAGGATCTGCTGGTCGTCCGCGTCCACGCCCCGTGCGGCGAGGACCATGCGCAGTGCGGCGGCCTCGCAGTCGTCGCTGAGCTGCTGGTGGTAGTAGGGGACGCTGACGTCGTCGAGGGTGCCGGGGGCGCCCCGCGCGGGGCCGGTGCCCGCCGCCAGGGTCGCGGTGGTCAGGACGGCGAGCCAGGACGCTCGCGCTCGTGCGGTGATCGCCATGGCCATGACGCTACGAAGGCCGGTTGCGCGCCGCAGCTGCTGGGCGGCGATCAGGTGACGGAGCGTACGCGGTGGTGGTCCCGGAGGAGCTGACCCGGTGCCAGCGACTGTCCGTGCCATGCGCTTGGATGGGATCGTTGCACCGCCTGGACCACCGGGCCGGGCCACGGCGGCTGGGCCGCCGACTCGCTGCCCGAGGTGATCGGCGCGCTGGCGCTGCTGGCCACCTTCGAGGAGCGGATCACGGGCGATGACGCCGAGGCCGCGCTGGACGAGTTCGAGGCGCTGGTCGCGCAGTTGGGCCAGGGGTCGGAGAAGTCGGACCTCTGGGTCGGCCTGCTGGAGCAACTCCGGGAGAACTGCGAGGAGTTCGACGAGGAGTTCGGCGAGGACTGACCCCCCCGGACCGCCCTCCCGCACCGAACGGCTGCCCGAAGCAACCGCGTCGGGCGGCCGTTCGGCTTCTCACGCCCGCCGGTACGCCCCCGCCCGGGCGGCGGCCTCGGCGGCGGCCGCGGCGCGGTCGGCGGCGGGCTCGTCGAGCGGCTCGGCGGTGGTGAGCATCCGGTAGTAGAGCGGCGCCGAGACGGCCCGGATCACCTCGAACGGGTCGGTGTCGGGCGGGAGTTCGCCGCGCTCGACGGCCTCGGTGACGCACGGCGCCCACTCCTCGACCCGGCGCCGGTAGAAGTGCCGCAGGGCCTCGGCCGTCCCCGGATCGCCGTTGGCGGCCACGATGACGGCGCGGAAGAGCGCGCCCTGCCGGGGGTCGGCCAGCGTGCGCTGGACCAGCCGGGCGTTGGCCCGCAGGTCCTCGGCGAGCGAGCCGCTGCGGCTGCGCGGCAGCGACTGCTCGGCCATGTCGGCGAGCAGGTCGGCGACCAGGGCGGTGGTGCTGCCCCAGCGGCGGTAGACGGTGGTGCGGCCGACCTCGGCGCGCTGGGCGAGGTCGGCGAGGTCCAGGCCGCCGAAGCCGTGCTCGACCAGGGCGTCCTCGGCGGCCCGCAGGACGGCGGCGCGGACCCGGGCGGTGCGGCCGCCGGGGCGGACGGTGCCGGGCGTCCCAGGTGTTGCGGGCGTCCCGGGCGTTGCGGGCGTCCCGGGCGTTGCGGGTGTCCCGGGCTCGGCGGGCTCGGGGGAGCCGGCGGGCTCGGCGGGGGCAACCGGTTCGACGGCCATTAACGGGATTCCTGTTCCATTAGCCGGGAGAGGTCTGCTAGCTTCGAAACATCCTAACGGAACGGGAGTCCCATTAGAGGGCTCCGAGGGGAGTACGGTCATGACAACCACCACCACGCGATCCACCGGCATGGAGTACCGCCGGCTCGGCGCATCCGGACTCCGGGTCCCCGCGCTCAGCCTCGGCACCGGCACCTTCGGCGGCCGCGGCCCGCTGTTCGGCGCCTGGGGCACCACCGACGTCCAGGAGGCCCGCCGCCTGCTCGACATCGCCATCGACGCCGGAGTCACCCTGTTCGACACCGCCGACGTCTACTCCGACGGCGCCTCCGAGGAGGTGCTCGGCCAGGCCGTCCGCGGCCGCCGCGACCAGGTGCTGATCTCCACCAAGGCCGGCCTGCCGCTCGGCGACGGCCCCCAGGACGCCGGCACCTCCCGTGCCCGGCTCATCCGCTCCGTGGACGACGCGCTGCGCCGCCTCGGCACCGACCACCTCGACCTGTTCCAGCTGCACGCCTACGACGCGGCCACCCCGATCGAGGAGGTGCTGGCCACGCTGGAGGACCTGGTCCGCGCGGGCAAGATCCGCTACACCGGAGTCTCCAACTTCTCCGGCTGGCAGCTGATGAAGTCCCTGGACCTCGCCGACCGCCACGGTCGCCCCCGCTACGCCGCCCACCAGGTCTACTACTCCCTGGTCGGCCGCGACTACGAATGGGACCTGATGCCGCTCGCCCAGCAGGAGGGCGTCGGCGCCCTGGTCTGGAGCCCGCTCGGCTGGGGCCGCCTCACCGGCCGGATCCGGCGCGGCCATCCGCTCCCGGCCGGCAGCCGGCTGCACGACACCGCCGACTACGGCCCGCCGGTCGAGGACGAGTTGCTGTACCGGGTGGTCGACGCCCTGGACGAGATCGCCGCCGAGACCGGCCGCACCGTCCCCCAGGTGGCGATCAACTGGCTGCTGCGCCGCCCGACCGTCTCCTCGGTCATCATCGGCGCCCGCAACGAGGAGCAGCTGCGGCAGAACCTCGGCGCCGTCGGCTGGTCGCTGACGGAGGACCAGGTCGCCCGCCTGGACGCGGCCAGCGCCCGCACCGCGCCCTACCCGCACTTCCCGTACCGTCGCCAGGCCGGCTTCGCCCGGCTCAACCCGCCGCTGGCGGGCTGACCTGCCGAAACCCCGTTCACCGGCTTCGCCGGCCAGCCTGGGTGGGCTGCTGATCGCCGGGGGCGCGGACCTCCCGATCGGCGAGGGCCGCGCCCCCGGCATCGCCGACGCGCCGGCGCGCGGCGGCCGGCGGCGTGATGACCCTGCCGTCGTGGGCGCACGAGTCAGCCGCCGAGGTCGTCCGTCGTCAGCTCGGTCCCCGTCCGGAAGAGCTCGACCTGGTGTCCGGCTCCGGCAATCTCGACCTGCCCGGCAGCGAGAACTGGTACGTCCCGGACCCAGCCGTCGTGCCGGCCGACCTCGCCGCGAAGACGGAAGGCGCCTCGCTCCCCGATCAGACCCTCCTGATCGTCGAGGTCAGCTCTCCTTCCGGCGCGGACACCGACCGCGTCGTCAAGCGCCATCGGTACGGCCAGTACGGCGCTCCGCTCTACCTCCTCGTCGACCGGCAGAACCGCACCTGCACCCTGTACGGCGAACCGACCCGCCTCGGGTCCGCCAAGGAGAGCGGCCCGCACCCCTTCGGTGCGCCGGTCCACCTGCCGAGTCCCTTCGACCTCGACCTCGACACCACCCGCCTGTAGCCGGGCTACGAGCGGGCGGAAGCCTTCGCGCGGGCGCCGGTCGCGATCCGGTTGGGCCGTTCAAGTGATTGCCACCGGCTCCGGGCGGGTACGGACGGGCCGCGCGGGGTGGCGGACCCGGGTGGCGGCGCGCTGTGGGCCGGGCGACGATGAGCCGGAGCAGAGCCAGGACCAGCCGGGACCAGTCCCCGAACACCGGGAAGAGGCCCCCATTGACCTCCCAACCCTCCCGCGACGCCGAGAAGCAGCAGCCGCCCGGATCCACCGCGGTCTGCGGGCGGGCCCAGACACGGCGCTGGCGAGCGCTGACGGTCTGCCTGGTCGCCGGGTTCATGACCCTGCTGGACGTCAGCATCGTGAACGTCGCGCTGCCCACCGTCCGGGCCGGACTGCACATGTCGGACAGCGGCCTGCAGTGGGTGCTCAGCGGCTACGCGCTCGCCTTCGGCCTGGTGCTCGTCCCCTCCGGGCGGCTCGGTGACGCTCGCAGCAGGCGGGCGGTCTTCCTCGCCGGACTCGCCCTGTTCACCGCCGCCAGCGCGCTGGCCGGGGCGGCCCAGGACCAGGAGTGGCTGGTGCTGGCCCGGCTGTTCCAGGGCGCGGCCGGCGGGGTGCTGGTGCCCCAGGTGTCCGGCTTCATCCAGACCCTGTTCCAGGGCGCCGAACGCGGCCGGGCCTTCGGTGCACTCGGCGCCACCATCGGGCTGTCCACCGCCGTCGGACCGCTGCTCGGCGGAGTGCTGATCCACCTGTTCGGCCCGCAGGACGGCTGGCGCTGGGTGTTCCTGGTCAACCTGCCGATCGGCGTCGCCGCCCTGCCGATCGCCTACCGGCTGCTCCCGCCGCCCCGCCCGACCGCCGAACGGGCCGGGCACCGCGACTTCGACCCGGTCGGGGTGCTGCTGCTCGGCGCCGGGACGGTCGCCCTGCTGCTGCCCTTCGTCCAGCAGCAGCAGTGGCACAGCCCGGCCCGCTGGCTGCTGCTGCCGGTGGCGGCGGTGCTGCTGGCCGTCTTCGTCGGCTGGGAGCGGCACTACGGGCGGCGACGCGAACCGCTGGTCAGCATGGCCCTGTTCACGGTGCGGCCGTACGCGGCGGGAGTGCTGCTGTCACTGGTGTACTTCGCCGGGTTCACCGCGGTCTTCTTCATCTTCACGCTCTACTTGCAGGCGGGCCTGCACTACTCGGCGCTGGCGGCGGGCCTGGCCGTCACCCCCTTCGCGGTCGGCTCGGGCGTGTCGGCGGCGGTGGGCGGGCGGCTGGTCAGCCGGCTCGGACGACGGCTGGTGGTGGCGGGGCTGGTGCTGGTGCTGCTCGGCCTGCTGGCCTCCGCCCTGGCGGTGCAGCTGTGGTCCGGGCCCTCGGTGGCCTGGACGACGCTGGGCCCGCTGCTGGTCGCCGGGGTGGGCAGCGGCCTGGTGATCTCCCCGAACCAGACGCTCACCCTCCAGCACGTGCCGATCGCCCGCGCCGGCAGCGCCGGCGGCGTCCTGCAGACCGCCCAGCGGGTCGGCTCGGCCGTCGGCATCGCCCTCGTCGGCTCGGTCTTCTTCGCCCATGCCGCCGGCCGCCACCCCGACTGGGCCCTCGCCTTCCAACTCGGCGACACGGTGGCATCGGGGCTGGTCCTGGCAGCGCTGCTGGTGGCCCTGGCCGACGAATGGGCGAACCGGCGGGAGAATGCGGAACAGCCCCGAGCGGGGTGACGACGAGCCGGGTCGGCCGGGGGCGTTGGGAGGTGCGGCATGACGGATGCCCGGGTGGAGTTCCTGGCGGCGGCCCGCGCGGCCGAGGGGCTGTTGCGCCGGCCGGAGGTGGCCCAGGAGTGGGAGCGGCCGAGTGCGTTGGCGCAGTGGAGCGTGGGCGGCCTGGCCGGGCACCTGGCGTACCAGGTGCTGTGCGTGCCGGAGGTGCTGGCCGCCCCGGCGCCAGGCGAGGAGACGGTGGGGCTTCTGGAGCACTACCGGCGGTCGCAGTGGCTCGGGGCCGGAGTCGATGCCGAGATCAACGTGCGGATCCGGCAGAGCAGCGAGGCGCTGGGGGCGTCCGGCCCCGTCGCGTTGAGCCGACGGGTCGCCGACACCATCGCCGGACTCCCGGCGGTCCTCGCGGGCGAGGACGGCGCCCGGGCGGTCCGGCTGCCGTTCTGGGGAGCGTGGTCGCTCGCGCTGGACGACCTGCTGACCACCCGGACGATGGAACTGGCCGTCCACGCGGACGACCTCGCGGTCAGCGTCGGGGTGCCGACCCCCGAACTTCCGCCGGAGACCTCCGAGTCCGTGATCGGGCTGCTGACCCGGCTGGCGGTGCGGCGGCACGGCCCGGTGAGCGTGCTGAGGGCACTCAGCCGGGCCGAGCGGGCGCCGGGGAGCATCGCCGCGTTCTGAAACGGCCTTGCGCCGATCAGTGGTCGGCGCGGATCAGTGGTCGCGGCGCCGGATCACCACCGTCGCGATGACCACCGAGGCCAGCGCCCACGCCGCGTACGTGGTCCAGGCGCCCGCGACCGTGGCCGGGTAGTCGGTGGGCCGCATGCCCGCCAGGGTGATCCGGGCCAGGCGCTGCCAGGCGGGGAAGGGCAGGATGTGCAGCAGGTCGGCCGTCCAGCGGTAGCGCTCGGTGACCAGGGACGGCAGGAAGAACAGCACCACCACGGTGCCCACCACCGCGCCCGCGCTGTGCCGGATCAGGGTGCCGAGGCAGAGCCCGACCAGCCCGCACACCGGGGCGAACAGCGCGGCGGCGGCCACGTACCGCAGGGCGGACGGGTCGGTGATGGACTGCCCGATGCCCCGGTCGGCCAGGACCGCCTGGGTGAGGCCGAAGGAGCCGCCCGCGGTGACCGTCCCGAAGCCGAGCAGTACCGCCGTCAGCACGGCGGCCTTGGCGAGCAGCACCGCCCGGCGGTCCGGGACGGCGGCCAGGGTGGTGCGGATCAGCCCGGTCGCGTACTCGCCCGCGATGACGATGGCGCCCAGGCCGCCGCCGACCAGCATCAGGGTGTCGGCGGAGACGATGTCGAAGGAGTCGTCCAGCGCGATCTGCGCCATCACCGCCGGGTCGCCGTCGCCGGGCACGTAGTGGTCGTGGGTGTACTGGGCGGACTTGAGGTTGGCGGCGATGGCGAGCAGCGTGGCGAGGCCGAGCACCCAGGGGATCGAGCGCAGCGACCAGAACTTGAGCCACTCGGCGGCCAGCAGGTCGCCGAAGCGGTGGCGGCGAACGGGGGTCGGGAGGGTGGCGGTGCTCATCGGGGCTCTCCGGCGAGGTACTCGACGCTGTCGGCGGTCAGTTCCATGAAGGCCTCCTCCAGGGAGGCGCCGCGATCGGTCAGGGCGTACAGCAACAGGCGCTGTTCCAGGGCGAGTTCGCCGATCCGGCCGGCGTCCAGGCCGGTGACGTCCAGGGTGCCGTCCGGGCCGGGGCGCACGGTGGCGCCGACGGCGCGCAGCACGGCGGTCAGCCGGTCGGGTTCGGCGGCGCGGACGGTGACGGCGGCCCGGCCGGCGCGGGCGGCGAACTCGCTGAGGCCCTCGTCGGCGATCAGCCGTCCGCGGCCGATCACCACCAGGCGGTCGGCGGTGTGCTGCATCTCGGCCATCATGTGGCTGGAGACGAAGACCGTCCGGCCCTCCGCGGCGAGTTGGCGGAACAGTCCGCGCACCCAGAGCACGCCCTCCGGGTCCAGCCCGTTGAGCGGCTCGTCGAAGAGCAGGACGGGCGGGTCGCCGAGCAGGGCGCCGGCGATGCCGAGGCGCTGCTTCATGCCCAGCGAGTAGCCACCGATCCGCCGCCCGGCGGCCTCGGTGAGCCCGACCTCGGCCAGCACCTCCTCCACCCGGCCGTAGGGGATGGCGTTGCTGCGGGCCAGCGCCATCAGGTGGGCCGCGCCGGTGCGGCCGCCGTGCACGTCGCCCGCGTCCAGCAGCGCGCCGACCTCGCGCAGGCCGCGCGGCAGGCCGCGGAAGGTCCGGCCGTCGACGGTGGCGGTGCCGGAGGTGGGGTCGTTGAGGCCGAGGATCAGCCGCAGGGTGGTGGACTTGCCGGCGCCGTTGGGGCCGAGGAAACCGGTGACGTGGCCGGGGCGGACGGTGAAGGTCAACCGGTCGGCGGCCGTCCGGCGGCCGTAGCGCTTGGTCAGTTCGATGACTTCGATCATGGGCACCACGGTGCCGGGGGAGCCCCTGCCGACGCATCGGACCGGTGTCGACACCGCAGGTCGGCCCCGGTCGTACAACCACGGTCGGATGACGGCGCCCACCCCCGTCGTTACGATCTTGAACCATGCCCGCGACACCGACGCCCCCGCTCATCCGGCGCGTCCCGCCCGAGGCCTGGGTCGCCCTCGCCTGGTGCGTGGCCGTCGCCTATCCCGCCGTGCTGCTCCGCGACACCGGGTGGCGGCAACACGGCGCGGCCGCGCACGGCGGCCTGCCCTTCACCCTGGCCACCACGGTGGTGGCCTTCGCCGGTGCCGCGCTGGTGCGCCGGGTGCCGGTGCTCTCGGTCGCCGTGCTGCTGATCGCCACCTGGACCGAGACCGACGGCTGGTCCGCGAGGTTTTCGCAGGTGCCCCCGGCCGCGCTGCTCGCCGTGGACGTCGCGCTCTTCGTGATCACCGCCGGAGCGCCGCGCCGCAGTTCGCGCGCCGCTTTCGCGCTGGTCATGACCTTCCTGGTGCTGCACATCGGACTCGTCCCCGGCAACACCGTCGGCATCTTCACCGGCACCCACATCGGCAGCGCCGACGGCGCGGCCCTGCTCGCCCTGGTCGCCCGGCTGGCCGGGCGCTCGCTCCGGCAGAACCGGGAGCACGCCGAGGCACTGAGCACCCGGGCGGCCACCGAGGCGGTCACCGCCGAACGGCTGCGGATCGCCCGGGAGATGCACGACACCGTCGCGCACAGCATCGGCATCGTCGCACTGCAGGCCGGCGCCGCCCGCCGGGTGATCGACCGCCGGCCGGAGCGGGCCAAGCAGGCCCTGGGCGAGATCGAGGCCGCCGGCCGGGAGACCCTGGCCGCGCTGCGCCGCATGCTGGTCGCGCTGCGGCAGGCCGACGGCGAGGTGTCGGACACCGCCCCGCACGGCCTGGCCGATCTCGACCGGCTGGCCGAGACCACCACGGCTGCGGGCGTGCGGGTCGAGGTGCGGCGCGCGGGCGAACCGGGCCCGCTGCCACCGGAGATCGACCTCTCGGCGTTCCGGATCATCCAGGAGTCGGTCACCAACGTGGTCCGGCACGCGGGGGTCCGCGACTGCCTGGTGACCGTCGGCCGGACGGCGGGGGAGCTGTCCGTCGAGATCACCGACCGCGGCCGGGGCCACGGCACCGCGCCCGGCAGCGGTTTCGGCCTGGCCGGGTTGCGCGAGCGGGTCGCCCTGCTGCACGGCGAGTTCGAGGCCGGGCCGCGACCGGACGGCGGCTTCCGGGTCGCCGCCCGGTTGCCGATCCCCGACTCCGCGGAGGTCGCCGCATGATCCGCGTGGTCCTGGCCGACGACCAGCCGCTGGTGCGGGCCGCCCTGGAGATGGTCATCGCCGAGACGACCGACGTCGAGGTGGTCGGCGAGGCGGGCGACGGCGCCGAGGCCGTCCGGCTGGCCGCCGAACTGCGGCCGGACGTCGTGGTGATGGACATCCGGATGCCCGGCACCGACGGCATCGAGGCCACCCGGCAGGTGACCGCCGACGGCGGGCCGACCAGGGTGGTCGTGCTCACCACCTTCGACGAGGACGAGCACGTGTACGCGGCGCTGCGCGCCGGCGCGTCCGGCTTCCTGGTCAAGGACATGGCGCTGGACGACATCCTCGCCGCGGTGCGGGTGGTCGCCGCGGGGGAGGCGCTGATCGCGCCGAGCGTCACCCGGCGGCTGATCGGGGCGTTCGCGGGACAGCGACCGAAACGGACACCGGTCCCGGCCTCGCGCCGGCTGGACGTGATCACCGACCGGGAGCGGGAGATCCTCACCCTGGTCGGCCGGGGGTTGTCCAACACCGAGATCGCCGCCGAGCTGGTCCTCAGCATCGCCACCGTGAAGACCTACATGACCCGGCTGCTCGCCAAGCTGGACGCCCGCGACCGGGTCCAACTGGTCATCCTGGCCTACGAGACGGGCCTGGTCTCCGTCCCCGGCTGACCAGGCCGCCGCCGATCAGTCCTTGACGGCCACGCCCGCGTACATCGCGATGTCCCGGTCGCGGATGACCGGGGCGTCGGCGTCCACGTAACAGGTGCGGCCCTGGGGCGTGCTGGACATCAGGGCCCGGGCGTGGGTCAGCACGATCGGGTCGTTGTCCACGTACGCGACCCGGGCCTCGGGGGCGACCGCCTGGGCGATCTCGTGCAGGTTGGGCGAGGTGGGGATGCCGGTGCCGATGTCCAGGAACTGCCGGACCCCGTACCGCTCGGTGAGGTGGCGCACCGAGCGCTGCATGAAGTCCCGGGTGGTGCGCATCGAGATCGGCAGCGCCGGCCAGGCCTGCACCGAGGCGTGCGCGGCGGCCCGGTCCGCCTCGAAGTTGGTCTTGCCGCCGATGAGGTAGTCGTAGACCGTTCTTAGCGATGTCGGCCAGTGTTGGCCGAATCACCTGAATCCGGACAGGTAGTCCGGTGACCTCGCGAACGGTCTTCGAGGTCGGGGAGCAGCGTGAGTTGGTCGCCTCGGTCCGGCCGGGTCTTGTCGCCTCCGTTTGGCGTGCCCGCTGTCCTGGGTGGGCTCACGGTCCCACGCGCCTTCGGGATGAACACGGTCTGGCCGGTAGCTCTCCCCGTGCTCATCCTCTGGTGAGCGGGGGTCACACCTGGCCGACGCCGGATTCGATGCCCGAGGGCGCGCCGTCCGATCACCACCGAAGCGCCGTGGTGCCTGGTGGCGGTGGTGGTGGTCTGTTGCTGGAGCGGGGTCTTCCAGTACTTCTCGCCCCAGATGCTGGTGTAGGCAGGATCGACCGCGATCACGACCAGGCCCTGGTGGTAGGCCATGGCGCGCAGGCGTTCCCGGAACTTCGCGGTGGGGATACCGGCGACGGTGCGGCGGAACCTCTTGCCGCGTGCGCCCCGTCCCATGGTTTCGCGGCCGGTGGTGCGGGCGTCGTCGAATCCCAGGTTCTCGATCGCGATCCCGGCGCAGTGATGCTCCCGGGCGGTACGGATCAGGTCGGTGATGGCCTGGCGAAGGTGCCCGTCCCGCTGGCTGGCGGGGCCTGTGATGGCGATCGCGATGGTGAGCGGGTCGCCGATAGGGTTGCCGTGCGGGTCGAGGACGTAGGCGGCGAGGTGGTCGGCGTTCAGGTCCACGCCGAGCATGCGTTCACCGAACGCCCGGATCTCCTCGGGGGTGGGCAGGACGGCGGTGTCGGCTCCCCAGGAGGCGTCCAGGTACCAGCGGGCACGCTCCGGGACGTACACGATGTCGTACCGCACGGCCCGGTGCGCGGCCGCGCGTTCCTGCCACTCCTCCCGACGGTGGTGGAACCGCACGGTGCAGCCCGGCTTGTACCGGCCACGGGGCGCGTTGGCCAGGTACCGGAGCGGCTCCGGAAGGACGAGAGACACCGAGCCGTCCTCGGGATCGACAGTGATGGTGTAGTTGCCGTGCGGGGCGCCGGTCTCCCCGTCAGCGGTCAGGAACAGCCGCGCCGCGTCCCAGCGGGCGTCCCACTGCTCCTCGGTGAGCCCGGCGTCCACCAGATTGTGCCTCGCCCTGGCCAGGCGACGGCCGCCGACCGCGATCGACGGACGACCGGCCTCGATCCGCTGCTCCACCTCGGCGAGACGGGCGGTGAGCACCGACAGGCGGCGCTGCTTGGTCCAGCGCTCTGCCTGGTCGGGGTAGCCGCGCACCTTCCCGGCCTTCTCGCCGCACGCAACCGCCAGCCGTTGCCGGATGGCGCGGATGGCGCGGCGAAGGCAGGCGCGCTCGTCGTACAGGCAGCGCAGGGAGAGCTGGTACTGGTCCTCGCTGGCGCGGGTCATCGCCCCGGCCCAGCGAGAGGAGGACACGGAGGTCAGCGCTTTCTTGCGCTCTGCCCGCCGGTTCTCCTTCACCTTCACCCGGCCCAAGCCGACTCGCTCGGCCAGGTCGGCCCGCTGATGATGTCCGAGGTGCTGCCCGACCAGCCGCAGCACCTCGGCCTCTTCGGGGTTGAGGCGCAGTCGGTCCCGTACGCGAGCACCCGTGGGAGCGGCGACGGTGAAGGGGGCCGCGATCGTCCGCAACTCACGCTTCTTCTCACGGCGCCTGCCCACGATGACAACCCTCCCCTCAACAGCCCCTCAACCACCAACCCAAACACGCCCTACCGCCCTGCCGGACTCCGATCGCCCACCTCATCACCCATACGG
The DNA here is from genome assembly GCF_053596495.1 of Kitasatospora sp. NPDC001683. Classification (NCBI taxonomy): domain Bacteria; kingdom Bacillati; phylum Actinomycetota; class Actinomycetes; order Kitasatosporales; family Streptomycetaceae; genus Kitasatospora; species Kitasatospora sp. NPDC001683. The sequence continues at coordinate 91,768 of NZ_JBSFGK010000007.1, read as the reverse complement.
GGGACACTATGACCTACCGTGGCCGACAACCGAATCAACAGTTGCTTACCCGCGCGGAGTGCGGCACGTCCATCCGCAGGTCGACCGACGGGTGTTCCTCGTTCGTCACGCTCGCGCTCCCCGTAGCTGCTGGCCATCCGTCACCGGCCGCCCCGGCGACCGGTCCCGGTGCGCATGGTAACGGTTCGCCAGTGCGACGAGATGACGAATGTTCAGCTCTGGGACGCCTCCGGACCCCGCGCCTCCAGCCCCACGGCCTGGCGGGGGAGCGCCCCGGACCCGGCCCGCCCGCCGCGCCCGGCCGCCAGCTCCACCGCCGCACCGATCCAGGCCGCACCGAACGCCCAGGTCGCCACCCACTCGCACAGGTACATCGGCCGGACCGTCCAGCCGGCCCCGAACCCGGAGAGCCCCGCGACCGCCGCCGCCACCAGCGCGACCAGGATCAGCACCCCAGCGGCGAGGTAGGCCGTACCGACCCGGGCCGGCTGCGTCGAACGCGGATTGCGGAAGGAGTACAGGCAGAACAGCGCCAGCATCACGAACAGCAGCGCGGCGAACACCAGGTGGAACACCCCGACCGTGTACTGCAGCCCGGTCGGATCCCGCGGCGCCGTCGGGCACAGCGCCACCCCCAGCGCGAACACCCCGGCCGCCGTGCTCCACCGGTCGTCCCGCCCGTCGAACCGGTAGCAGATCAGGAACACGCCGAGCGCGCACAGCGCCCCGACGAGGAGGTTCCGCGTCCCCGTGTAGTACGCGGCGCTCATCGACGCGGGCCAGTACCCGTCCGTCGAGCGCCCGGTGACCTCGTCCGCCAGCCAGTTGCCCAGCGGCAGGGCAGGTGGCAGCAGCACGCCGATCGCCCCGACGCCGAAGCGCAGGAAACTGACTGTGTGTTCGTCCTGGACGGTCTGTGGTGCCGGGGAATCCGTTGCTCTCCGGTCGTCGGTCATGGACGCCTCCTCGCTGGTCGCGCGATGGTTGGCCGCCAACTGGTGTACCCGCAAAGGGAGATCGCCCCACCACCGAATCGAGTGGTTTACCGGCCGGACCGCTCGCCGGCCGACCGCTACAACGCCGCCTCGGCGCCCGGTTCCAGGACGAACTCGGCGTCGTCCGCGTCGTAGTCGTACAGCTCCCCGTAGCGGCCCCAGTCGATCGCGGTCTCCAACTGCCGTCGGGCGTCCACGGTGTCGAAGCCTGCGCGCAGCAGGTCGAGGAAGAGGTCCTCACGCAGCTTGTGGTCCTCGGTGGTGGCCAGGGCCTGGACGATGGCGCGGACCAGGGGTGCGTGGCGGGCGGCGTTGCGGGCGAACAGCTGCTTGCTGGTGAGGATGTCGGCTGCGGCGAACTCGCGGCCGGCCGCGGTGATGGCGAAGCGGCCGCCGGTGGTGCGGGCGAGGTCGAGCAGCACGGCGGCGTCGACCAGCGGGAGCAGGTCGTCGACCTCGAAGTTCAGTTCGTCGGCGATCTCGGCGAGGCCCTCCTCGCCGCCCATGGCGAGCAGGATCTCCAGCAGGCCGGCCAGGCCGCCGACGGTGGCGGGCGGCAGCGGGGTGGTGATCGGGGTGGCCGCCTGGCGGGCGGCGGGTTCGGCGGCCGGCTGTTCCTCGCGGCCGGTGAGGATGCCGTAGACGGTGTCGACCAGGGCCTCGAACTGGGGGGTGCGGCGGTCGCGCGGACGGGGCAGGTCGACGGTCAGTACGGCGCGGATCCGGCCCGGGTTGGAGGACAGCACCAGGATCCGGTCGGCCAGCAGCACCGCCTCCTCGATGTTGTGGGTGACGATCAGGATCGACCTGACCGGGGCCTCGTGCCCCTCCCACAGGCCGACCAGCTCGTTGCGCAGGTTCTCGGCGGTCAGCACGTCCAGGGCGGAGAACGGCTCGTCCATGAACAGCGCGTCCGGCTCGACCACCAGCGCCCGGGCGAAGCCGACCCGCTGGCGCATCCCGCCGGACAGCTCCTTGGGGTAGGCGCCCTCGAAGCCGTCCAGGCCGATCAGGTCGATCGCCCGCAGGGCGCGCTCGCGCCGCTCGTCCTCGTCCACCCCGCGGGCCTGCAGGCTCAGTTCGACGTTCTGCTGGACGGTCAGCCAGGGCAGCAGGGCGAAGGACTGGAACACCATCGCCACTCCCGGGTTGGCGGCCCGCAGCGGGGTGCCGCGGTAGGTGACCGTCCCGGAGGAGGGCGGGATCAGCCCGGCCAGGCAGCGCAGCAGGGTGGACTTGCCGGAGCCGGACTTGCCGAGCAGGGCGACGATCTCGCCCTCGGCCAGGTGCAGGCTGATGTCGTCGAGCACCGGCAGGGCCCGCCCGTCCGGGGTGGTGAAGGTCTTGGTGACGTCGGAGGCCTCGACGATCGCGGTGCGGGTGGCGGCGGCGGTCACGGTGCTCCTCGGCGGACTGGTCAGAGGGCGTAGCGGGTCTCGGAGAGCCGGTAGAGCCGGCGCCACAGCAGCCGGTTGAGCGCGACCACGTAGACGCTCATCACACTGACCCCGACGAGGATCTTCGGGAAGGTCCCGGTGCGGGTCGCTTCGGCGATGTACGAGCCGAGCCCGGTGGCGGTGAGGTGGTGCGAGCCGTAGTCCACCACCTCGGCGACGATCGAGGCGTTCCAGGCGCCGCCGGCCGCGGTGATGCCGCCGGTGATGTAGTACGGGAAGACCGCCGGGAGGATGAACGCGCGCCAGCGCAGCCTGCCCCAGACCTGGAAGCCGGTCATCGCCTCGCGCAGGTCGCTGGGGATCGCGGAGGCCCCGGCGATGACGTTGAACAGGATGTACCACTGCGCGCCGAGCGCCATCAGCAGCACCGAGCCGAGGTTCAGCGAGATCCCGAGGGCGACGAAGGCGGCGGTGGCGAACGGGAACAGGAAGTTCGCCGGGAAGCTGGCCAGCACCTGCACCAGCGGCTGGGCGAACCGGGTGACCCTCGGGTTCATGCCGATCCACACCCCGATCGGCACCCACACCGCGGTCGCCGCCACGAGCAGCACCAGCACCCGAAGGAAGGTGGCCGCGCCGAGGGCGAAGGCGTGGCCGAACTCGCCGAGGCCGACGGTGGTGTGGACGTAGGCGAAGGCCTGCCAGGCGCCGAAGACCACCACGGCGGCCACCGCCCCGGCGAAGAACACGTCCCCGGTGCGCTCCCGGGCGGCGGGGCGGGCCAGCGGGTGCTCGGCCAGGCCGAACACCCGCATGCCGCGGTCCAGCGCGAACCCCAGCGGCCGCAGCGGCCGGGCCGCCAGCTCCGGCAGGCTGGAGCGGCGCAGCAGGTCGAGGACGAGGCTGCGCGGCCGGTCGGTGGCCTCCGACTCCTCCACCCGGAACCGTTCGGACCAGGCCGTCATCGGCCGCCAGAACAGCACGTTGACGCCGATCACCAGGACGATCATCACGCCGATCGCGATGCCGACCTGGCCCAGGTCGCCGTTGCCGATCGCGGTGGCCGCGTAGGAGCCGATGCCGGGCAGCGCGTAGCGGTGGTTGAGCACGCTGATCGACTCGGAGGCGGCGAGGAAGAACCAGGCCCCGCCGAAGCTCATCATCCCGTTCCAGACCAGCGGGATCATGCCGCTGGGCACGTCCAGGCGCCAGAACCGCTGCCACTTGGTCAGCCGCATCACCCGGGCCGCCTCGTCCAGTTCGCGCGGCTGACTGACCAGGGTGTAGTAGAACGCGAAGGTCATGTTCCAGGCCATCGAGGTGAAGATGGCGAAGATCGACGCGCATTCCAGGCCGAGCGTGGAGCCGGGGAAGAGGTTGATGAAGGCGGTGACGGTGATCGACAGGAAGCCCAGGATCGGCACCGACTGGAGGATGTCCAGGACCGGCAGCAGCACCTTCTCGGCCCGCCGCATCCGGGCCGCGGCGCTCGCGTAGACGAAGGTGAAGAGCACCGAGGCGAACAGCGCGACGAACATCCGCAGCAGCGAACGCACCGCGTAGAACGGCAGGTTCGACGGGTCGGTGGAGACGGTGGCGGGAGCCTGGTCGGGCAGGAACGGCGCGTCCAGCGAGGGGGCGAGCCGCAGCAGCCCGTACAGTCCGGCCACCAGCGCGGCGGCGACCAGGACGTCCACCCAGCGCAACTCGGGGCGGCGCCAGACACCGCGCGAGGGGAAACCGCCGCTGCCGCCGGCCACCCGCACCACCGTCCGTCCGCTGCTCGCCGCCTGGGGGCCGACCGCACCGGCCTGACCGCGCACCAGCCTCGCCGCAGACGGACGGGCCCGCCACCGGAGGGCTGCTCACGGGTGGCGGGCCGGGCGGGGGCTCAGCGTGTCGCGGCGCCGGCGGTACGGGCGATCAGCGCGTTGAGCAGGGCGGCGCCACGTTCGGCGTCGTCGACGCTGACCGCGAAGTCCCGGCCGCGCCTGGTGCGGACCACCAGGCAGTCGCCCCGGCGCAGGAACACGATGCTGCCCCCGCGGTGGAGCCGGTAGCCCCAGCCGCCGGCCTGGCGGGCGGTCAGCTGCTCGGCCCGGGCCGAGACGAGCTCGGCGGGGGCGAGGCGCCGGGCGGGCCGGCCGAACGGGCCGAAGCCGACGTGCAGGCCCTCGTCGTCCACCCGGACCCGCACCGAGGAGCTGAGCAGGGCGGCGACGGAGCCGAGGCCGAAGAGGACCGCCGACGGCCAGTCGGCGGACTCCGTGAGCCCGCTCGCGGCGAGCAGGAATCCCGGCACCGAGAGCAGCCCCAGGACGGCGGAGAGCAGCTGCAGCCAGTGGTTGGAGGCCTGGGAGAACCAGACCACCCGCTCACCCGCCCTGAGTTCCAGCTCCGGCGCCCCGGGCCTGGCGGGCACGGTGGCGGCCCGTCGGGTCGCCAGCCAGGCCAGGGCGCCCGCCAGGCCGGCCGCCAGGACGATCAGGACCACCTCGATGCCCATCGGCGCGGCGTCCTGCCAGCGGGCGCGGTCCAGGTTGGAGCGCACGATGGAGGCCTGGGCCCCGCTCAGCAGCACCCCGGTGGCGGCCAGCACCGGTCCGGCGAAGCCGCGGGCCGAGCCGGGCCGGAAGCGCAGGGCGACGGCGAGACCGGCCGCGACCAGCAGCCAGAGGCCGGCCGGGAACAGCGCCGCCGTCATCAGCGGCATCGAATCGTCCGGGTGGCTCCCGCTCCAGTGGGTCGCCACCTGCTTCGGCAGCCGGTCGCGGGCGGTCAGCGGCAGCGCGACCAGCAGTGCCGCCACACCGAGTGTCCAGACCACCGCCCCCCACAGCGCTCCCCGGCGGGCCGGCCGGCTTGAGGCGGGCTCTCCCGCAGGTTCTTCGTTCCTCACGACATCCCCCTGATCAGATCCACGAGATCGTTCCTGCTGTAGCCGGCCCGGGCCGCGTCGGCAATCAACTGTCGTACCCGGTCCACCAGTTCGGCGCGGGTGTCGGCGTCCGTCGCGACCGTGATGCCGCGGCCCCGGCGGAACTCCAGCACCCCTTCGTCGCGCAGGGCGCGCAGCCCGCGCAGCACGGTGTTGGTGTTCACCCCGAGGGCCCGGGAGAGCTCCCGGGCGGGCGGCAGCTTGTCGCCGGGGGTGCACTCGCCCTCCGCGACGGCCCGTCGGATCGCGCCCGCCACCTGCTCGTGCAGGGGGCGGGCGTCGCCAAGATCCAGCTTCAGCAACATGGTGCCAATGACGATAGCACCATTCGATCGTCGTGCCGGGGCCAGGGGATTACCGGCCTCGGTACTGGTGGGCTCGCGCGTTCAACGGTCGCCGGTTCTTCGAAAGGATCAGCCCGACCGTGACTGAAGGTGATCCGGGTGGCAGAGCGGCGGCTACCAGTGCGGCGACGACGGGAAGCGGATGCACCATGCCCGAGTGAGAAGCGGCTCGACGGCCATCCAACGCGCCGCTCCGCCAGCGCCGAACCGGTCGTTCCAGGACACCGACACGGCCAGCTCGGCACGGACGGGCTGTGCCTGCGGCCGATGCGCAACGGGACCCGGCCGGTCGCCGACGATGCCTACTGCTCAGGATGCCGACCGCGAGTTCCTCACGGCGACCGCCGGGTCGGCTGACCGGCGCGTTCTCCGAACCACCCCGGCGTCCCGTCGTTGGGTACGATCGATCTGAATTACATATTCGAAGTCAGATGTGCTCTTACGAACACTGGGGGGTTCCGTGCCCAAAGGCTACTGGGTCAGTGTCTACCGCACCATTTCAGACCCTGAGAAGCTGGCTGCCTACAACAAGCTGGCCGGTCCGGCCGTCCGGGCCGGGGGCGGGCGGCTCCTCGCCCGTGACGGTCGGGTCGTCGCACACGAGGCCGGAATCGCCGAGCGCACCATCCTGATCGAGTTCGACAGCTTCGAACAGGCCCTCGCGGCCCGCGAGAGTGAGGCCTACCAGGAGGCGCTGGCCGCGCTCTCCGACGGCGTCGAGCGCGACTTCCGCATCATCGAAGGCATCGACTGACAATCGGCGACCTGCCCGGCGTCCGGCTCCGGCGGGCACCGCGACGGAGAAGGAGCACCACGCCGCCGGGCAGGGTACGCGACCAGAGTCGGCTCGCGGCTCACCTTGAATGAGGACACCGGGGGCCGACCCGGACACCGGTGCGCCGGTCAGCACCACGGCCCGGCGTTGTCGCCCTGCTCACCGGCCTCCCGTCCGGTCCGTGCCCCAGCCGCCACGCGCGCAGCCGGCGGCGGCCTTTCGCCTCGGCCGGGCTCTGGGCCGGGTCGAGGGCTTCCTCGTCCGGGGGTGCAGCAGGCGCTGGTACCGCAACAGGCCCTCCGGTGCGCTGTCGGCGCTCCTTTCTCCGGGGTGGTGAGGGTCCGCCCGCGATGGCGGCGGTGAAAATCGCTGTCCGATCGGCGGAACGCAGTGACAGAGATCCAGGGTGACAACACACTCGAGTTCCCCGTTCTGCTGCGACTGATCGACGAACGGTCAACTGCCTTCCGCGCCGCGGTCGCCTCCGCGCCCGGCCTCGACGTGCAGGTGCCGACCTGCCCCGAGTGGACGCTGTTCGATCTGGCGCAGCACATCGGCGAGGGGCGCCGCGACTGGGCCGCCACCGTCGCCGCAGGGCCTGCTCCGACCAAGTCCGCAGCCAGGCCAGCAGGGCCTCGGGGAGCAGAGCCGCTTCGCGATCAGCTGCCGGTCCTCGCCGGGTCAGGGGACGTAGAGGCTCTGCGCCTCGGTGACGCGGCCGTCGTCGCCGGCCTGGATCACTTCGAGGACCTCCCCGGCGCAGTCCGCGCCGGAGTGGATCTCCGCCGCCTCGTCCGTGAGGTCGTCGACGATGCTGGCGATCCCGTCCAGTGCGTAGCACCCGGAGGGGTCGGTGTGGGTCGTGCCGTTGACCGCCAGGTCTCCGGTGGCCGCCGCGGCCGGACCGGCACCCAGGGCCAGGGGTGCGGCGAGGGGGAGAGCCCGGCCCGCGTACGGAGTGCGTAGGGAACACCACCTGGCGCGTCAGGAAGCCGTCAACAAGGGCCGACCGACCGGCCAGGCAGCGATTGGGTGGAGGTCGACGGAGCACCCAACCACACGAGGACGGACCATGCACGGCAACGGGCGGCAGCAGGACGGCGCGGCACCCAGGGTGGTGGTCGGGGTCAGCGGGTCGCTGGGGAGCCTGGCGGCGCTGCACCGCGGGGTGGCCGAGGCCCGGAACCGGGGCGCGGAGCTGTGGCCGGTGCTCGCCTGGGAGCCGCCGGGCGGCGAGCACGGCTACCGGCGCTCGCCCTGCCCACCGCTGCTCGCCGCCGTCCGGGAGGCCGCCGAGCGGCGCCTGGACGAGGCGCTGGACGCTGCCTTCGGCGGCGCCGACCCGGGCGTGCCGGTGCAGCCGGTGGTGATCCGCGGCGAGACCGGGCCCGCCCTGGTGCACCTCGCCGACCGGGCCGACGACCTGCTGGTGCTCGGGCGCAGCGGCGGCCCGCTGCGCCGCCGGCTGCGGCGCCCGGTGTCCGGGTACTGCGCCCGCCGGGCCGGCTGCCCGGTGCTGACCGTCCCGGTGCCCGAACTGCTGCACGACCTGGAGGCCCTGCACCGCCGCGCCCGCTGGCACCTGCCGGTCGGCCCCGCGCCGGAACTGCTCCCGGCGAAGGGGTAGCCGGGGGCCTGCTGCCGGCGGTTCGGACCGTACGGTCCGAACCGCCCCATGGACGGCCCCCGGGCCCCGGCCGGTACTCCGGAGCCCGCGACGGCCGGAGGCGCCCCCGGCGCCTCACCGTGGAGTGGCCGCCGTTCGGACAGCGGGCCGCCGCCCGCAGCGGCCACTCCACACTCTCCTCGCCGTAGGCGAGTTGACGGTACAACAGCCACCCCCGCCCGGGCGGTGCGGATAAGGACGCGCAGAATGTCCGTATGCGGATGACGAACACCAATGCGACCACGAACGCGACCACGAACGCGGACACGAGCACGCCGAGGGCGGCGACGGGCGAGGACGTCGGGGCGATGTCCCGGGTGCTGGCCCGGGCCTTCGAGGACGATCCGATGATGTGCTGGTTCTTCCCGGAGGACGCCACCCGCCCGGCCGCGCTGGGCAGTTACTTCACCACGCTGCTCACCCGCCAGTACCTGCCGTACGGGCTGTGCGAGCGCACCGAGCACGCGGCCGCGTTCTGGGTGGCGCCGGAGGCGCAGGAGAAGGCCGTACCGGACGAGGGCACGATCCGGGAACTGGCGGAGCTCCTCGGGGACCGGGCCGGCTGGTTCCGGCAGTGCGTCGATGCGGCCGCCGCGACCGCGCCGCAGGAGGCGCACTGGTACCTGGCGGTGATCGGCGCGGACCCGCTCGCGCAGGGCCGGGGGCAGGGCGCCGCCCTGCTGCGCTCGGGGCTCGCCCGGGCGGACGCGGCGGGGCTGCCGGTCCACCTGGAGTCCTCGAAGGCGGAGAACCTCGCCGTCTACCGGCACTTCGGCTTCGAGGTGCTGGAGGAGGTGGCGCTGCCGGGCGACGGGCCGACCCTGTGGACGATGCGCCGCGCGCCGCGCGGCTAGCGGTTGACAACCCTCAGTCATCGGCAGCGAGTTCGGCCGGTACGGCGATCACGTCGACCAGTGCCTCGCCGCGCAGGACGGTGAGCGGGAGGGAGCGCCCGATGGCGTCCGCGAGCATCAGGCGCTGCAGGGCCTGGGCGCTGCCCATGGGTTCGTCGTCGGCGGTGAGCGGCAGGTCGCCCGCGCGCAGCCCGGCCCGGGCGGCCGGAGCGCGCCCGGGGCTCCACCGGCGGATACGCTGCCGGTCAGTGCGCGAAGGGCGGTTCGAAGCAGCCGGACTCGGGGTACGGCCCGGTGGCCTTCGCCTGGTAGTTGCTCCGCTGCACGAAGCCTATGACGCAGGCGTCGTCGTGCACTTGGAGGCTGACCACGGCGCCCTCGGGGGTGACGTAGTGGTCGGTCACGAAGCGCGCGTCCATCTGCCGCACCACCAGAGGCCCGTTCGGTTTCTCCTGGTACCCGAGCTTGAGCAGCGCGGTACGGACGGTCTTCGGGTCCCAGGTGCCGGCCTGCCAGAGCGCCTTGAGGACGGGCTCGATGCGGTCGGCCTCCTTCTTCGCGTCCGCCGCGCTCGCGGGGGACATCTCGCCCGCGATGCGGGAGCCGTTGTTCTCCCGGTAGTGCGGCGCGCCGTCGCCGGCTCCGGGCTCCACGTAGGGCGTGGGTGTGGCGGTGCTCGCCGTCGCCGAGTGCACGGGACGCTGTTCTCCGCACGCGGTCAAGAGAAGTGCGGCGGCGCTGAGGAAGACGACTGCGGCGACGCGCCTGGGCTGTTGGCGTATGAAGATCATGGGAATGACTCTCCCACGACGGGGAGGCCGTCCTCGGTCCGGGGCGTCCGGGCCCGCCTCAGTGCGAGGCGGGCCGGCAACATGACTCAAGTGGTCGGGAAGCTCCCGCTCTTGACCTTGGCGATGAACGCAGCCCATGCGGCAACATCAAAGATCAGCGCAGGACCACCCGGGACCTTGCTGTCGCGTACGGGGACCACGCCAGTCGCGGCGAAGAACTCCTGGGTCCAGGCGTCGGCGGGCTGGACCTGGACGCGCCAGACGATGCCGCGCCGCCGGGCGCCGTGGTCCTCGGGCAGCCAGCCGACGTAGACGCGACCGTCCGGGCTGGAAGCCGGACCACCTCGGTGGTGTCCACCAACTGCAGGCGGTGCAGCGCATCCTCGATCCGGCCGGACCGTCCCTGGGGCGTGTGGTCAAGATGGTCCGAGGACCACGGGGCGAGGGCCCGGTAGACCGGGCCGAGCGTGCGCGCCCGGTCGGTGAGCCGGTAGACCCGGCCTGGTCGTCCTGACCTGCGCACTTCTTCTGCCTCCTGCAGCTGTGGCTCCTTGATCGGCGCACGGAGGCTACAGGTGCCACGCCCGGGTGATCGCCTGCGACCACCATGCGATCACCAACGCGGAATTGGGGCTCTGACCTGCGGCTCGCGGTGAGAGCCCGCACCTGGTCCGCTCCGACCCGACTGTCTCTCGCCTGATCGACACCCTGGCCTCGCCCCGCCCGTGCGCTCGCGGCGATTCGCCGAGCGCGGGCCGAAGTCAGCGAAGGGGTCTGACGGTTGGCCGGCGAGGCGACCCGGGAAGCGGGTGGCGAGGTGGGCGTGGATATCGACGGCGTGCTCGCCCTGGCGCACTCCGGGAGGCAGGACGCGGCCAGGGCCGGGGAAAAGACGTTCGACCACCCGGCGCCCATCTATAAGAGGTTGTCTCACGTGGCAAGTTCCGCGACCTTCTTGTAGCAGGTCAGGGCAGCGGCCATGGCCAGGCCTCGGCTCTGCCAGTCGTTGCGGACCACGTACGGGATCTTGAGACCACGAGCAGCCCATGGCAGGCTCATGGCGCATGATCGATGAATTCGCGAAAGACAACCTGCACGGGAGACTGCGGCGGGACCGCGAGGCGCTGCTCTGGAAACTCGACGGCTTGTCCGAGTACGACGCCCGCCGACCTTTGACAGCGACCGGGACCAACCTCCTCGGCCTGGTCAAACACGTGGCCAGCGTCGAGGCCAGGTACTTCGGCGAGGTCTTCGACCGCCCTTCCCCGGAACCGCTGCCCCGGTGGCAGGACTCCAACGGCAGCGATCTGTGGGCGACCGAGGACGAGACCCGCGATCAGATCATCGGGTTCTACCGGCGCACGTGGGAACACTCGGACGCGACGATCAACGAGCTTCCCCTCGACGCCCCCGGCCACGTGCCGTGGTGGCCGGAGCCCTATTCCAACACGAACCTGTTCACCATCATGGTCCATGTCCTCGGCGAGTCCAACCGCCATGCCGGGCACGCCGATATCCTGCGCGAGGGCCTCGACGGCCGGACCGGGGTGCGCCCCGAACACGAGAAGCAGATCGACGAGGAAGCCCGCGCAGCCTACTGCGCGAAGATCGAGCAGGCCGCCAGGGCGGCCGCACCAATCAAGGCTTAGAGGTTGTCTCATGTGACTTGATGTTCGTGCGGCATGATGGCGGTCGTGGGTGCTGATCTATCGAAGTGTCTGGTTCCTGATGAACTCTGGGAGCTGACCGCCCCGTTGCTGCCGTCGTTCGCTGGTGGTGGGACCGCTCCGTGTGACGAGCGGGCCGTGTTCACGGCAGTGGTGTACGCGCTGACCAGCGGCTGTGCCTGGCGGCATCTGTCGCCGACATTCGGTACGTCGCCCGCCACCGCGTATCGCCGCTTCACGGTATAGACCGAGGCCGGCCTATGGCGTCGGCTGCACCGGGCGGTGCTGGACGAACTCGGGGCCCGGGGCGAGGTGGACTTGACCTCAGCAATCGTCGCGGCGGCCTCCGTTCGCGCCAACGGGGGATCGCTGATCGGGCCGAACCCGGTCGATCGCGGCAAGAAGGGCAGCATGCGGCCACGGACGCCGATGCCCGTGGGGCCATCACCGCGCCTCGGGCCCGCCCGGAGGTGATGGGCGGGCGCCGACCGAGCGGTCGCCGCCACGTGGTCGGCGGCTCCTGTTCAGCCGTGCGAGGTCGGGCCGCCGCGCGGACGGAAGGTGACGTCGGCCATGCGCAGCAGGCGGTGGACGGACCCGTACGACCTTTCGTACTTCTCGGCGATCTCGCGAACGGACGCCCCGGCGTCGTACATCTGACGCATGTCGCGGGCGAGGTTGTGACGTTCGGCGTCGCCGGCCTGCCCGCCTGGGTCGAATCCTGTCATGTTCCGACCCCTCCTCTCCTGTCGGCAGGGCAAGACTGCGGCGCTCACCTTCCCGCTGGGGCCGCGCGTCGGCCTCGATCCGGCGGATCTGGTGGCGGGCCATCGCGAGGTTGGCGCGCGCGGTCCAGGACGAGGTAGAGGAACAGGCCGCTGCCCCCGGGGCGGGTCAGTGGCCTGATCAGGTGATACTGGTGGGTGAGCGTGGTCAGGGTGTCCTCGATCTGCTCGCCGTGCAGACCGAGCGTGTCCAGGGAGCGGGAGGCGGCGCGGAACATGTCCGGTGGTGCCGGCCGCCGCGAGCTCCAGGTCCTGGGCGGCGCCGAGCGACCCCAGAGCCATCCCGCTCCCGGAGTCGACCACGGCGGCACCGAGCGCCCCGTCGATGGTCATCGCATCCTTGAGGGCACTGTCGACGTTCGCCATCTGCTCCTCCTCACCAGGTCGTTGGTTTCGAAGGCTACGGATGAGGCCGGCTTCGGCCGTGGCGATGACCACTGTTGATCATTACCGCCTCAAGCCGGGCGTATGTCGATCTGCGATGATCGCAACTTGAAGAATTCTTCAATTTCATAGATGATGCTGCCTTGTATCCGGCAGGGGTGTGGCCGCGCGCGGCAGCGCCGGCGGCGAGGAGGGGCGCATGAGCGACGTTTTCGGCCAGGAGCTTCGTGAGCAGCTCGCCGAGGCGCGCCGGCAGCGGGCCAGCGCTCGGGCGGCCGGCGACGAGGACGGCGCGCAGGCGTACGCCGGACGCATCACGCAGCTCCTGCGGATCGCCGCCCACCACGGCATCGAGGTCGAGCGCACCGTCGAGGAAGAGGAAGAAGACTGAGCATGGCCGTCCCGCTGTACCAGGCCAAGGCGGAGTTCTTCCGTACGCTCGGCCACCCGGCGCGCATCCGCGTGCTGGAACTACTCCAGGACGGTCCGCGCCCGGTGCGCGAGTTGCTCGCCTCGATCGAGATCGAGCCGTCCAGCCTCTCCCAGCAGCTCGGCGTCCTGCGCCGCAGCAATCTGGTCACCGCCACCCGTGAGGGCAACACGGTGGTCTATGCGCTGAGCACGCCGGACGTCGCGGAGCTGCTGCGGGCCGCGCGCCGCATCCTCACTGAGATGATCACCGACCAGGGGACGCTGCTCGCCGAGTTGCGCGGGGCCGACGTGCAGGACGTCCGGGAGAAGACCGCGTGAGTGCCGTACAGCCGACCCTTCTGAACCGTGCCGCCGGACGCGTCCGCGCCGTTCTGCCGAATCGCCCGATCCTCGCCACCATGGGCCGCTCGCCGCGCAAGGACCTGCTGGCCGGCCTGACGGTGGCGATCGTCGCCCTGCCACTCGCCCTCGGCTTCGGCGTCGCTTCCGGCGCCGGCGCCGAGGCCGGGCTGGCCACCGCTGTGGTCGCCGGCGCCCTGGCCGCGATGTTCGGCGGCTCCAACCTCCAGGTCAGCGGCCCGACCGGCGCCATGACCGTGGTCCTGGTGCCGATCGTGCACCAGTACGGCACCTCCGGCGTGCTCACCGTCGGTTTGATCAGCGGTGCACTGCTGATCGCTCTCGCGCTGGGTGGCGCCGGCCGCTTCATGGCCTACGTCCCCGCCCCGGTGGTGGAGGGCTTCACCCTTGGCATCGCCGGCGTGATCGGGCTCCAGCAGGTGCCGGCCGCGCTCGGCGTCAAGAAGGGCGACGCCGAGAACGTCGTGGTTGTGGCGGCCCAGGCCGTTGCCGACTTCGTCCGCCACCCGCACCCGGCGGCGATCGCGGTGGCGCTCGGCGTCGCCGCCGTGATGCTGGCCGGTGCCCGGTGGCGCCCCGGCATCCCGTTCTCGCTGCTCGCCGTCGCAGCCGCGACCCTGGCGGCCCACTTCGTCCACCTGGACGTGGCGACCATCGGTCACCTTCCGGCTGGACTGCCGATGCCGTCCCTGGGGTTCCTGGACCTCGGCGCCGTTCCGCATCTGCTCACCGCCGCCTTCGCGGTCGCGGCGCTGGCGGCGCTGGAGTCGCTGATGTCGGCGACCGCCGCCGACGCGATGAGCGTGTCCGAACGCCACGACAGCGACCGGGAGTTGTTCGGTCAGGGAGTGGCCAATCTGGTCGCCCCGCTGTTCGGCGGCGTGGCCGCCACCGGCGCGATCGCCCGCACCGCCGTCAATGTCCGCTCCGGCGCCGCCTCCCGGCTCGCCGCCCTGGTCCACGCAGCCGTGCTCGCCGTAGTCGTCTTCGCCGCCGCACCCCTCGTGCAGGACATCCCGCTGGCCGCGCTCGCCGGTGTGCTGATCGCCACCGCCGTCCGGATGGTCGAGGTCGCCTCGCTGCGGGCGCTGGCCCGCAGCGGCCGCGGCGAGGCTGCCATCCTGGTTCTCACCGCCGCCGCCACTCTCGCCTTCGACCTGGTCACCGCCGTCATCGTCGGCCTGGCCGTCGCCGGGATCCTGGCCCTGCGCCAGGTCGCACAGTCCGCGAGGCTGCAGCAGGTACCCCTGCACGACGGTCTCCCTCCGGCCGACCACCACGAGGAGGAGCAGGCACTGCTCGCCGAGCACATCGCCGCCTACCGGATAGACGGCCCGGTGTTCTTCGCCGCCGCCCACCGCTTCCTGCTCCAGCTCGCCGAGACCGCCGACGTCAAGGCCGTCATCCTGCGCATGTCCCAGGTCACCGCCATCGACTCCACCGGCGCCCTCGTCCTCGGCGACGCGATCAGCAAGCTGGAGCGGCACGGCATCCTGGTACTGGTGTCCGGCGTCAAGCCCGGCCACCGGCGCACCCTGGACGCGCTCGGCGTCCTGGACGATCTGCACGCGGCGGGCCGGGTCTTCGCTCACACCCCCGATGCCATCGCCCACGCCCGCACCGAACTGCACACCACCGGCGTCCTGGCGGATGCCACGGTATGAAACGGAGCCGACCGATGACCGCACCCAGCGAGCCCCGGAGGTGAAGCGCCGCTGGGGACGCCGGAACTGGCGCGAATGGGACGACGTTCCGCCCGCCCGCGAGGACCCGCCCATCGCCTCCGGGCGGCACCTCACGCTGTCCCTTCCGACGCTCCCGTCCTCGATTCCGCTGGCCCGGCACACCGCACAGATCCGCTTCACCACGTGGGGCCTGCCGCGCGAAGCGGCTGTCCTGGACGCCGCTTTGCTGATCGTCACCGAGCTGGTGACCAACTGCGTGCGCCACGCCGCCGAGCGCTCACCCCAGCTCGGGCTGACCGTGAGCCTGGGGGACAGCTACCTCGAAGTTTTGGTGGCCGACCAGCACCCCCGCGTGCCGAGGGTGTCGGCCCGCGGGGGCCTGCAGGTGATCGCCGAACTCGTCTACGACTTCGGCGGCCGCCTCGTCATCGCCCCCTCCACCCTGAGCGCGGGCAAGACCGTGCGCGTTCAACTGCCCCTGCCCGCCAAGCCCGCACCCTGACCCGGAAGGACGCCCTTGCGCTTCGAGATCACCCCCTACGACGATCACGGCGCCCCGACGGCCCCTGACGTCGTCGACCTGACCACCCTGCGCGAACGCCTCGCCGACGCCGCCCTCACCGGCCAGCGCCTGCACATCCGCCCCCGGCCCCGCCACGACCGCCCCGCCACCCGACCCCAGGAGAACCGGCCATGAGTGACGCCACCTCGGAGGAGAAGAGCCGGCGCAAGGCCATGCTGATCCGGGCCGGGATCTACATCCTCGGGACCCACCTGCTCGCCGTGTAGCCGGTTGTCGCGATGAGCAGCGCGGTCCCCTCGAAGCCCGTCGCCAATGATCAGATTGCTGCCGCCGCCGATGATGAGCAGCGGCTCACCGATGGCATCGGCAGCGCGCGCTGTCCCGACGATCTCGGCGTCGGTGGTCGCGGTGACCAGTCGGCGGGCCGGTCCGCCGAGGCGGATGGTGGTCAGTGGGGCGAGGGGATGTCGTGGAGTTCCTGCACGGCGTCAGACTAGGTGGTCGTTCAAGGAGATGGCCGCAGAGGGCCCGGCTGCGTGATCCCTCTCCCGTGTTCGTGGCCGTCGATGACTTCGAGACGGCCCGCGGCTGGCCCGGGACAACGGCGTGGAGATTCTGCCGGACGACGTGAACCGGACGGTTCCCGACCAGTGACCGACCGGGTCGGCCGAACTCTTGTCAGCAGTAGGCCGACCCTCCGGATCCCGCTTCTGATGACAGGTCGAAACCGCGACGCCTGGCGCTGCGTTCAAGGTCCTCAAGGTCCACGCCGGCCAGCGCCAGCGCCCAGGCGTCGCCCTGCTCGGCGGCCCTCGCCTGGGTCCGTCGCAGCTCGACGGCCCGGCGGCGCAGCATCTCCTCGGACCCGTCGTCCATCCGATTTCCCCTGTCGCACGTGGCAGGACCTGGTGCGGCGCCGCCGGGTGGCTTCCGCCGCAGAGGTGGGGCCGCCCCGGCGTCGGTTCCAGGGCGGCCCCACCGCGGGAGGCGCTTCCGGGGGCCTCCCGTGCAACGACTTTATCATTTGCTAAGATTCGCAACTGCGAGGACAGCGAAGGGAGCCGGAGTGCGTATCTCGCCGGGCCGAAGAGCCGTGGTGTCGTCCGCTCCGTACCTGGCGCCGGACGGGCCGTGCTGCACCGCGCCAGGTGTGCGGCACCACCGCCGGTGGCCCGGGCTTCCGCTCCCCCTGCTGGTCGGCGGGGCTGTCCTTGAGCTCACCGCCGCCCTTTCGGTGTGGTGTCTCCGACGGGAGGGCGGCGGTGAGCATGCAGTGGGAGCTTGAAGAGATGGATGGCGTCGGTGTCCTTCGGCTCACGGGGTACCTCGGCGAGCGGGTGGTGCGCCGGTTCCACGGTGCGTTCGACTGGGCCCGCGCACGCTGCACGGGCCCGCTGGTGATCGGCCTGTCCGGCTTGCTCGGCTGGAGCCAGGAAGGCGAGGCGGCGATCGTCGATGCCGCCGGCCGGCTCGGCACCGACCGTTCGCCACTGATGTTGTGTGGCCTTCGCGACCGGGCGGCGCCGCTGTTCGCGACCGGTGCCGCCCTCGGCCTCATGCGCGTCTGTTCTGACCTGCAGACCGCGCTGGCGGCCCTGGGCGTGACCGCAGACTCGCGGTCCCGACCATGAGTGATCCGCGACCTCCCCGCCGAGCTCGCCCGCTCTGACGATGGACTTCGCCCCGGAAGCCGTGCGTTTGCGGGCGGCGATAAGTGACTTGCCCCGGCCGGACTTTCTCTCCAGAATCCGGCCCATGAACGATCTTCCCAGGACGGACTTCTCCGTCAAACCCATGCTTGTCGGACGAAAGGTGACCCTGCGTCCGTTCCTGCTGACCAGGACGCTCCGGCCCTGCGTGCGATCCTGCAGGACCCGGAGGTCGGCCTGCTGACCGGCAGCGACCACGGCCCGGTCGAGCCGGAGCCCTGGAACGAGGCCGCCGAGAAGCAGATGCGCGCCTGGTACGGCACCCGGCACGAGCGGTCGGACCGGTTGGACCTCGCCGTCGTCGAACGGGCGAGCGGGGTGTGCGTGGGCGAGGCCGTGCTGAACGAGTGGGACGGCGGCAACCGCAGCTGCAGCTTCCGCATCGCCCTGGCCCCGGCCGGACAGGACAGCGGGCTGGGCGCCGAAGCGGTGCGGCTGATCGTCGGCCACGCTTCGAGCGCCTCGGCCCGCACCGGGTCTCGCTGGGGGTGTCCGCCTTCAACCCGCGCGCTCGGCGCGCCTACGAGAAGGTGGGGTTCGTCGCGGAGGGCGTCAAGCGCGACGCCCTGCGGTATGACGGAGCCTGGGTGGACCAGATCACGATGTCGATTCTCGGCCCCGGGTGGGAACGGCACCGCGGCCGCCCCACTATCGCGCGCTGACCGCCGCAGCCCCACCTGCGAAGCCCGGTCGGGGCGCCCTTGTCGATCACATGAACTGAGCAATTGCTAAAGTCGAACCAGATAGAGGTCCGCTTTCGAGCGCTGATGGAGACGGTGACGACGTGAACGCCGAAGCCCCCACCCCGCCTCCGGTGATCAGCGTCCCGCTGTACCAGCTGAAGGCCGAGTTCTTCAAGACGCTCGGCCACCCCGTGCGGATCCGGGTCCTGGAACTGCTGAGCCAGCGAGAGCACGCCGTCGCCGAGATGCTTCCCGAGGTCGGCGTGGAGGCCGCCCACCTGTCCCAGCAACTCGCCGTGCTGCGCCGTGCCCGGCTCGTCTCCTCCCGCCGCGAGGGCTCCACGGTCTACTACCGCCTCACCACCCCCGAGGTCGCCGAACTCCTCACGGTCGCCCGGGGGATCCTCAGCGACGTCATCACCGGCCAGGCCGAACTGCTGGACGATCTGCGGACGACCACCTGAGGCCGCCCTGCCGATAGCCTGCCGGGCATGATCATCGAGATCCGCACCTACCGTCTGCACCCCGGCACCCGGGAAGAGTTCGTCCGCGTCATGCGCGAGGAGTCCGTGCCGCTGCTGCGCGCGCACGGCATCGACGTCGTGGACTGCGGCCCGTCCCTGGTCGACGAGGACGGCCACGAAGAGGCCTACCTGATCCGGGCGTTCCCCTCCCTCGCACACCACCGCGAGCGGGAGGACACGTTCTACGGCAGCGACGCCTGGCGCCTGGGGCCGCGCGAGGCCATCGTCTCGCGCATAGCGAGCTGCCACAGCATCGTCGTCGCGGCCTCCGAAGCGGCGATCACGGCGCTGCGGCGCTGAGCCCCGGCCGCCCGTTCCCCCGTAGGGCTGAACCGGCCACCTGGCATGCTGTTCTGCGAACCCCAGCAGTTGCTAATCTGCGAAAGTCCGCAAGACAGTCACGTTCCGCGAAGGCCTGCGCACGCAGGCGGACGGAACCGGCTGCGGGGAGAGCCCTTGCCGGGGCGGAGAGGTCTGAGACGTGGGTCTGCTGCGCAAGATCCGTGACACCGGACGGGTGGCCGAGCCGGCCCCGCCCGCACCCACCGCCGAGGACGTCCCGCCCCAGGCCCGCGCTCTCGGCGGCTCGGTGCAGGTACGGCACGTGGACGCGGGCTCGTGCAACGGCTGCGAGATCGAGATCGGCGGCGCGTTCGGCCCGGTCTACGACGCGGAGCGGTACGGGGCCCGGCTGGTGGCCTCGCCCCGGCACGCGGACGTGCTGCTGGCCACCGGTCCGGTGACCCGGAACATGGCCGAGCCGCTACGCCGCACCTACGAGGCAGCACCGGAGCCCCGGCTGGTGGTCGCGGTGGGCGACTGCGCGCTCGACTGCGGCCTGTTCGCCGGTGCTTACGGCGTCCAAGGCGCCGTGAGGGACGTGGTGCCGGTGGACCTGGAGGTGCCGGGCTGCCCGCCCGAGCCGGCCGCGATCGTGGCGGCACTGCGCAGGGTGACCGGCCGGTGAACACGATCGGCCCGGCCCTCGGCGTCGCGAGCGCGCTGGCCGCCGCCGGCAGTGCCGCCGCGCTGCTGGTACCCGAGCGCGGGCGCGCGGGCGCTGTCGGCGTGTGCACCGCCGGGGTCGGCGCGGCCGGCGCCGTGGCGGGGGCGGCGGCGCTGGGCGGCGCCCACTGGGCGGCCCGGTTACCGGAGTTGCTCCCACTCGCCGGGGTCGACCTCACCGTCGACGCCCTCTCCGGGCTGTTCATGGCCGTCTCCGGCGGCGTGGTGGCCGCGGTCGCGGTGTACGGGATCGGCTACACCGGCCACGGCCTGACGGCCCGCCCGGTGCAGGCGCTGCTCCCGGTCTTCGCCTGGACCCTGCTCATGGTGCCGACCGCCGCGAGCGTCTCCACCTTCCTACTCCTGTGGGAGCTGATGGCGGCCGCCTCGCTGCTGCTGGTGCTGGCCGAGCACCGGCACCGGCGCCAGGTCCGCGAGGCCGGGCTCTGGTACGCGGTGATGACCCATCTCGGCCTGGTCCTCCTGCTGGTCGCCCTGCTGCTGTTCGCGGCCCGCGCGGGTGGGCAGTCCTTCACCGCCCTGCGCGCCGCTGCCGGCGCCCTCTCACCCGCCGTCCGGGGCACGGTGTTCGTCCTGGCGCTCGCTGCGTTCGGGTCCAAGGCAGGCATGGTCCCGCTGCACGCCTGGCTGCCCCGGGCCCACCCGGAGGCCCCCAGCCACGTCTCCGCGCTGATGAGCGCCGCCATGGTCAACCTCGGCGCGTACGGCCTGGTCCGCGTCGGCCTCGACCTGCTCGGCGGCGGGCCCCGCTGGTGGTGGCTGCTGACCATCGCCCTCGGCGCGCTGTCGGCGGTGTACGGGATCGTCCAGGCGGCCGTCGCCACCGACCTGAAACGCCTGCTGGCGTACTCGACCTGCGAGAACCTCGGCCTGGTCCTGCTCGGCGTGGGCGCAACCGGACTGTTCTCCACCGGCGGCGACCGGCCGCTGGCCGCGCTCGCCCTGGCCGCGGCCCTGCTGCACGTGATCAACCACGCGGCGTTCAAGGCACTGCTGTTCTGCGCGGCCGGCTCGGTGCTGCGGGCCACCGGCACCCGGGACCTGGACGCCCTCGGCGGGCTGCGCGCCCGGATGCCGGTCACCTGCGCGCTGTTCGCGGTCGGCGCTTTGGGCGCGGTGGCGCTGCCGCCGGGAAACGGCTTCATCAGCGAGTGGCTGCTGCTGCAATCGCTGATCCACGGCCTGGCCGTGCCCGGCGTAGCCACCGCGGTGGTGCTGCCGGTGGCGATCGCCGCGATCGCCCTGTCCGCCGGCCTGGCGGCGGCGGCCTTCGTGAAGGCCCTGGGCGTCGGATTCTTCGCCCGTCCGCGCAGCACCGCCGCCGCAGCCGCCGTCGAGAGCCCGCGGACCATGCTGACGGGCTTGGGCCTGCTCACCGCCGCCTGCGCCGCGCTGGCGCTGTTCCCCGGGGTGCTGGCCGACGCTCTGGCCCGGGCCACCGCCGCGTCCGGGCTCGCCGGAGGCCATCCGGTGGACGCGCCCGGACTGCACCTGCGCCTGGCCCAGGTGTCCGGGGTCCTCGCCCCGCTCTGGCTGGCGCTCGCCCTGGTCGCCGCCGTCCTCCTGCTCGCCCTGTTGCTGCGGCTGGCGGCCCGCAAACCCCGGCGCAGGCAGGCCCCGCTCTGGGACTGCGGCGCGGGCGCGCCCACCGCCCGGATGGAATACACCGCGACCTCCTTCGCCGAGCCGCTGCAACGGGTCTTCGACGACGTCCTCGCCCCGGAACAGGACATCGACGTCACCCCGGTGCGCGAGGCCGCGTACCTGGTGGAACGCATCCGGTACCAGCGGACGGTGCCCGACCGCGTCGAACACCGGCTCTACCGCCCAGTGTTGGCCCTGCTCGCCGAGACGGGCCGGGCCGCCCGCCGACTGGCCGACGGCAGCGTCCACCGCTACCTCGGTTACGGATTCCTCGGCCTGATCACCCTGCTGGTCGCGCTGGCGGTGACCAAGTGAGCGAGCGATGGCGGCACCCCCGGCCGGCGGCTGGGGAAGAGGTCACAATCGGGAGGTGCGCGTGCGCGAATGCCCCGGCCGAGCGCCGAGGGCACCCCCGGCCGAAGGCTAGGGGAGAGGCGGGCACATGAGCGTCGTCGGGGCGGCGGCGATGGTGGCCCAGACAGCCCTGGTGGCGGGCGGCGCGCCGTGGCTCGCCGGGCTGATGCGCCAGGTCCGGGCCCGCCTGGAGGGCCGCGCCGGGCCCGGCCCCGGCCAGCCCTGGCGCGACCTGCGCAAACTGCTGCGCAAACGACCGGTCACCGCCACCGGCACCGGCTGGGCATTCCGCACCGCCCCGCTGCTGCTGGTCGCCACCACCGCCGTGGTCGCCACCCTGGTACCGCTGGCCTCGACCCACACCCCGGTCAGCGACTCCGCCGACCTGATCGTCGTGGTCGCGCTGCTCGCTCTGGGCACAGTCTCGCTCGCGCTGGCCGGCCTGGACACCGGGACGGCCTTCGGCGGCATGGGCGCCTCCCGCGAGATGACGGTGGCCGCCCTGGTCGAACCGACCCTGCTGATGGCGGTCTTCGCACTGTCCATCCCGGCCGGCTCCACCAATCTCGCCGCGATCGTCGCCGGTGCGGCCCACGACCCGGCCCGGCTCGCCACCCCCACCGGGCTGCTCGCCGCCTTCGCCCTCGCGGTGGTCGTCCTCGCCGAAACCGGCCGGCTGCCCGTGGACAACCCGTCCACCCATCTCGAACTCACCATGATCCACGAGGCGATGGTGCTGGAGTACGCCGGGCCGGACCTCGCGCTCGTCGAACTCGGCGCCCAGATGCGGCTGACCGTACTGCTCGGCCTGCTCGCCTCGCTCTTCACACCGTGGGGCATCGCCACCGGCGCCGGGGTGGCGGCCGTCCTGCTCGCGCTGGTGCTGTTCGCCGTCAAGGTCGCGTTGCTCGGGGCGCTGCTGGCCGCGGCCGAGGTGTTCTGGGCCAAGGTCCGCCTGTTCCGGGTGCCCGAACTGCTCGCCGGCTCCTTCCTGCTCGCGCTGCTGGCCGTGGCCTCCTCCTACTTCCTCACCGGAGAGTGAGCCCGTCGATGAATCCCTGGACCCGACGCCGATGAGCGACGGCATCTTCACCCAATTACTCGACCTCGCCTGCGGAATCCTGCTGCTGGCCGCCGTTCTGGTGCTGTGGCGGCGCGAACTCTCCGCCATCGTCCGGGTGTTCGCCGCCCAAGGCGCGGCACTCGCCGCCATCGCGGCGCTGCTCGCCGTCCATGAGCACCGCTGGGACCTCTTCGGGGTGGCCGCCGGCATCGCCGTCCTACGGGCCGGCGTGCTGCCCCACCTGATGCGCCGCGCGCTCACCGCCAGCGGCGGCACGCAGGAGACCACACCACTGGTCAACGTCGCCGCCTCGCTGCTGACCGCCGCCGCGCTCACCCTGCTCGCGTACGCCGTCGCCCGCCCGCTCACCGAACTCGCGCCCTCGCCCGCCACCCGAGCGCTGCCGGTCGGGCTGGCCGTCGTCCTCATCGGCTTCTTCGCCCTGGTCACCCGCCGCCACGCGCTCTCCCAGGTGGTCGGCTTCCTGCTGGTCGACAACGGCATCACCGCCGTCGCCTTCCTCGCCACCTCCGGCGTCCCGCTGATCGTCGAACTCGGCGTCTCCTTCGACGTTCTGTTCGCCGTCCTCGTCCTGCAGATCCTCACCACCCGGATGCGCGCCGCCTTCGGCAGCACCGACCTCGACGACCTGCGAAGGCTGCACGACTGATGCCCCCCGATACCTCCGCGCTCCTGCTCACCCTGCCAATCGCGACGCCCACCGCCGTCGCGGCCGGCTACGCCGCCACCGGCTGGCGGCCCGCGACCGCGTGGGCCGGGCTGCTCTCCCCGGCCGCGATCCTGGCCTGTGCCGCCGCCCTCGCCACCGACGTGCCCGGTCACGGGCCGCGCTCCGCGTACGGGGGGCTACTGCGCGCCGACGCGCTGGCGGTGTGGATCCTGCTCGGCGTCGGCGCGGTCGGCACGCTCGCCTGCGCTGCGGCCCCCGCCTACCTGGCCGCCGAACGCGCCGGCGGGCACGCCGACGAGGGCTCCGCGCGGCGCTTCGGCGCCCTCGTGCACCTGTTCCTCGCGGCCATGGCCCTGGCCACCCTCACCGCCAACCTCGGTGTGCTCTGGGTCGCCGTCGAGGCCACCACCATCGTCACCGCCTTCCTGGTCGGCCACCGTCGCACCCGCGCCGGCGTCGAGGCCGCCTGGAAGTACGTGGTCATCTGCTCGGCCGGCATCGCCCTGGCCTTCCTCGGCACCGTCCTCGTCTACTACGCCGCCCGGCACGCCGGCATCTCCGAGGCCAAGGCCCTGGACTGGCCGACCCTGCTCGCCCACGCCGACCGCCTCGACCAGCGCACCGTACGGCTCGGCACGGCCCTTGCCCTGCTCGGGTTCGGTGCCAAGGCCGGCCTCGTCCCGCTGCACGCCTGGCTGCCCGACGCCCACAGCCAGGCCCCCGCCCCAGTCTCGGCGCTGATGTCCGGCGTCCTGCTGGCCGTCGCCTTCACCGCCGTCCTGCGCTACAAACTGATCGCCGACGCCGCACTCGGCCCCCACTTCGCCCGCAGCATGCTGCTCTGGACAGCGCTGATCACCCTCGCCCTCGCCACGGCCCTGCTGCTCGGGCAGCGGGACTACAAGCGCCTGCTCGCCTATTCGAGCATGGAACACATGAGCCTGATCGCGCTGGCCGCCGCCGTCGGCAGCCGGCTGGCGCTGTCCGCCATGCTGCTGCACATGGCCGGCCACGGGCTCGCCAAGGGCGTCGCGTTCTGCTCCTCCGGGCACATCCTGCACCTGACCCGCACCACCCGGATCGGCCGGGTGCGCGGCCTGCTCGCCCGTGCCCCCGCGCTCGGCGGCACCTTCGGCCTGGCCGTCCTCGCCCTGCTCGCACTGCCGCCGTTCAGCCTCTTCGCCTCCGAACTCGCCATCGCCCGCGCCGGGTTCGCCTCCCCACTCGGCTGGGCCACCACCTTCGCACTGGCCCTCGTCCTGGCCTCGTTCGCCGCGATCACCGCGCGCACCGCCCGGATGCTGCTCGGCCCCCGACCTGCCGACGCGGCGGCGGCCCCGGAGCGTGCCGGGTTCGCGGTGTGGGTACCACTGGCGGGCGGACTCGCAGTCTGCGCGGCCCTCGGCGTCACCATCCACCCGCTGAACGAGCTGCTGACCGCCGCCGCGCAGATCGGAGGCCACTGACCGTGCCACCCGTACAGCACGCCACGATCGACCTCGGCCCCGCCGAACTCCCCGGTCAGGCAGCCGACCTGCTCGCCGCCGGTAACCGGCTCGCCCTGGTCGCCGCGCACCACGACCCGGGCGAAGTTCGCGTGGTGTACCTCTTCGTCCAGGGCCCGCCCGACACCCGCACCGAACTGCACGTCCACCTCGACCCGCGGTACCCGGCCGTGCCCAGCCTTGCCGGAATCTCCTTTCCCGCAGGCCGGTTCGAACGGGAGATGCGCGACCTGCACGGCATCGTCCCCCTCGACCACCCACTGCCCCGGCGGCTCGTCCGCCACCCGCACTGGCCGCGCGGCTGGTACCCGATGCGCCCGGACGCCGGACCGCCCCCGCCGTTCGGCGAACCCGAGGGCCCGTTCCCCTTCCTCACCGTCGAGGGGCCGGGCGTGTACGAGATCCCGGTCGGCCCCGTCCACGCCGGCCTCATCGAACCCGGCCACTTCCGCTTCTCCGTCGTCGGCGAGACCATCCTCAAGCTCAAGGCCCGCCTCTGGTACGTCCACAAGGGCATCGAGAAGCACTTCGAGGGCCGGGACCCGGCCGAGGCCGTCGCCCTCGCCGAGCGCGTCAGCGGTGACACCGCCGTCGGCCACGCCCTCGCCTACTGCCTCGCCCTCGAACACGCCACCCAGACAGCCGTGCCGGCCGAGGCCCGGGCCGCCCGCGCCCTGCTACTCGAACTCGAACGCGTCCACAACCACGTCGCCGACCTCGGCGCCCTGTGCAACGACGTCGGCCACGGCATCCTCAACGCCCACGCCTGGCGCATCCGCGAGCAACTCCTGCGCCTCAACCGGGAGATCACCGGCCACCGCCTCCTACGCGGCGGCATCCGGCCCGGCGGCTGCACCCTGCGCGCCCTGCCATCGCCGGACCGGCTGCGGGCGGTCGCCGCCGACGTGGCCGACCTGGTCGACCTCGCGCTCGGCCACCGCACCATCCTCGACCGCTTCACCGGCACCGCCGTCCTCACACCCGACGCCGCCCAGGGCCTCGGCTGCCTCGGCCCCGTCGCCCGCGCCAGCAGCCTGCCCACCGATGCCCGCCACGCCCACCCCGACCACGACTACGGCGACACCCTCACCACCCATGCCCTGCCAGGCGGCGACGTCCTCGCCCGCTTCCGCATCCGAGCCCAGGAAACACAGACCTCACTCGCCCTGGCCGAGCGCCTCGCCGATGGGCTGCCCCTCGGCGCCACCGTGGACTGGCCGCGTCCGTACGGCAATCACCGGCCGAGCAGCGGCAGCGGCCTCGCCGAGGGCTGGCGCGGCACCATCGCCACCCGGATCGAACTCGCCGCCGACGGTCGCCTGAGCCGCGTCAAGATCGTCGACCCGTCCTTCTTCAACTGGCCCGCCCTGCCGGTCGCCCTCGCGGACACGATCGTCCCCGACTTCCCCCTCACCAACAAGAGCTTCAACCTCTCCTATGCCGGCAACGACCTGTGACCCGGCAGATCAGTTCTTGGGCCCCGAGGATCACAACCACCCGACCGTCATCCGCCGGCGGGGGCTCTCCGCGTTCGTCAGTGCGAGCAGAGCCCGCAGCAGGGCTGTGGCGTGCTTGGCGTTCATGCGAACCTTGGCGAGGTCGGGTGACAGTCTCCCGGCATACGGCTCTTGTCGTACCGGACAATCCCCGGGCAGGCAGCGCGCGGGAGCACGCCCCGGCGCGGTGGGCGTATCCGGCCGGGCCCGGTACCGGCAGCATCCCCGTACCGGACGGCACGGCCATCGGGACGGCCGTCCGGGTCGGGCTGAGCGACGCCGGACTGCCGATCAGCGTGCCCAGGTCGAACGAACTGATCGTCTCGGACGCCGTCCTGGCGGGCATCGGCACGGTCTCCGTGCTCGGATTCGGTAGGCAGGGGTGGCCGCCACCAGCTGGATCGGCGGGCCCAGCGGAGCTGGGAGTCCGCTTGGGAGCAGGTGGAACCGGGATGGTCCGGGCGCCGGTGCTGAGCAGCCGTACCGCGGCCCGGGACCTGCCGGGGAACCCGTCCGGGTTCAGACGGTGTGCAGGCCCTGTGCGGCGAAGATCGCTCGGGCTCGGGCGATCTGGTCCGGCGTGGGCACCGGGGTGTCGGCGAGGGGGAAGTCGAGGCCGAGTGCGCGCCACTTGGCGGCGCCGAGTTTGTGGAAGGGCAGGACGTCGACCCGGGTGACGTTGCCGAGCGAGGCGGCGAAGGCGGCGACGCCCTCGTCTTCAGCGCCAGCAGGCACTTGAAGATCACGGTCGAGGTCGGGTTGGTCACCGGGGTGATGCCGGCGACCACGCCGACCGGCTCGGCGATCTCGACGATGCCGTCGATCTCGTCCCGGTGGACCACCCCGACCGTCCTGGTCCGGGCCATCACGTGGGTGACGTTCTCGCAGGCGAAGACGTTCTTGACCGCCTTGTCCTCGAAGACCCCGCGGCCGGTCTCCTCCACGGCCAGCACCGCGAGCGCGGTGTGCCGTTCCAGTGCGGCCAGCGAGGCCTTCCTGACGATGTGGTCGACCTGTTCCTGGGTGAAGGAGGCGTACGCGGCCAGCGCGTCGAGCGCGTTGCGCACTGGGCGGTCGACGGCGGTCGGCTCGGGGGCGGGAAGGCTGCTGCTCTCGGAAGCCGCCTTCGACTCGTGCCGCGGGCGACGGGCCATGCTGGACTGCCTTTCCGGATCATCGTCCGATGTCAGGGCACCGGGCGGGTGCCACGCGCGCCGTCCCTTCCAGGCTTCCTCGTGCGGGGCGCCGGGGGACCGGCCCAATGGGACCCGCTCGCGGCCGAAGGTCCCGGGTCCGCCGCGCGGTTGGTCCCGTGTCAGGGACCCGGGTGCGACCGGTGGTTCAACGGTGCGGTACGACGGCGACGGGGCAGTGGGTGTGGTGCAGCACCGACTGGGCCACCGCCCCCAGCCGGGGTCCGGCCATCGGGTGCTTGGGAGCGCGCCGGCCGAGGACGACCAGCGACGCGGTGCGGGAGGCCTCCACGAGCATCCGGCTTGGGCTCCACGGGCACACCTCCGCCGTCGTGCGGACCTCGGGGAACTTGTCCCGCCAGCGCGACAGCGCGTCCTGGAGTCGCACCTGCTCGGCGGCCGCCAGGGACTCCCCGATCTCCCGCATGCCCACCGGCGCCTCGGTGGTGTACGGGCCGCGGAATGTGTCCCGGCTCTCCATCACCCGTAGGGCGGCGCCGGTGCCGGCCGCGTGCTGGAAGGCGAAGGCGAGCACCGCGTCGCACGGCCGGTCGCCCTCGACGCCCACGACGACGGCTCCGGGCGCCGTGGTCGGTCCGTCCGTTCCGGTTCCTCCGTCCGAGCCGGCGCGGACCAGCACCACCGGGCAGTCTGCGCGGGCGGTGGCGCGCAACCCGACCGAACCGACCAGGAGGTCGGCGAAGCCGCCCAGGCCGCGCGAGCCCAGGACCAGCATCGTGGCCCGCCGGGCGGTGGCGGCCAGCGCGTGGGCCGGGTTCCCGGGGATGATCTCGCAGGAGAGCGCCAGTTCGGGTAGCTCGGCCGTGATCCGGTCCCGGATCGCGGCCACCGGGCCCGGCAGCGCGCTGTCGCCGCCGAGGTCGCGGTCGAGCGCCTCCACCTCGCCGCCGGCGACATGGACCATCCGCAGCGCGAGCCCGTTCCGGCGGGCCTCGAGGGCAGCCCACTCGGCCGCCGCCGCACTCTGTGCCGAGCCGTCGATCCCCACCACCACGCTGTGCGACATCTCTGTGACCTCCCTGGTCGGCGGAGGACCGCGACACCCGTAGGCGCGGTCCCGTCCGGCGACCAGACTCCCGCCGTGCCGACGGTCGGTCACAGGGGCCGAGCAGCCCCACCTCGGTACCGAAGGTCCCGGGATCCGGTGGCCGTCTGCGAGAATCGGCCGCGACTTCGGCGATGAGGAGGAGCCCGTGAGCGGCGAGACGGTGCGGTCACGGATGCCGCAACTGCGGTTGGACGAGTTGCTGGAGGAGCTTCAGGCGCGGATCGACGCGGCCCGGGGCACCCGGGACCGGGTGCACAGCCTGCTGGAGGCGGTGCTGTCGGTCGGCCGGGAGCTGGATCTGACGCAGGTGCTGCGGCGGATCGTGGAGGCGGCGGCGGTCCTGGTGGACGCCCGGTACGCGGCGCTCGGGGTGATCGGGCCGGACGGGGAGACGCTGTCGCAGTTCCTCACGGTGGGCCTGACGGAGGAGGAGATCGCCCGGATCGGCCCCTACCCGACCGGTCGGGGCCTGTTGGGCCAGCTGATCCGCCACCCGGAGCCGTTGCGGCTGGAAGACCTGTCCGCGCACCCCTCGTCGTTCGGGTGCCCGGCGCACCACCCCGTGATGCGGAGCTTCCTGGGCGTGCCGGTGCGTGTGCGCGAGGAGGTGTTCGGGAACCTCTACCTGACGGACAAGCGGGGCGGTGAGGAGTTCGACGCCGACGACGAGTCCGTGATCTCCACCCTGGCGGTCGCGGCCGGCGTGGCGATCGACAACGCCCGGCTGTACGAGGAGGCCCAGCGCCAGCAGCACTGGCTGAGCGCGAGTGCGGAGATCACCCGCGCCCTGCTGTCCGGCGGATCCCGCTCCGAGGTGCTGGAGCTGATCGCCCAGCGGGCGCGGGAGATCACCGGCGCGGACCTGGCGGACGTCTCCGTTCCGGTGCCGGGGACGGGAACGGTCCGCGTGGAACTGGCGCTCGGCGGCGACGCGGTCGGCCGGTCGAGCCTGGTGGTGCCGCTGGAGGGGTCGCTGTCGGGTGCGGCCTGCGCCTCGGGGGTGCCGGTGACCACGGTGGACCTGGCCGGCGATCCCCGGCTCTCCGCCGGGCCGAGCCGCTTCGCCGGGCTCGGACCGGCAGTCGCGGTCCCACTGGGCCGGGCCGAGGGACAGATCGACGGCGTGCTGCTGCTGGCCAGGAAGGCGGGCCGGCCCGAGTTCACCGACCGGGAGATCGGCCCGCTGCTGGGCTTCGCCGACCAGGCCGCGCTGGCCCTGGAGCTGGCGGAACGCCGCCGCGACGTCGAGCAACTGGCGATGTTGGAGGACCGCGACCGGATCGCCCGGGACCTGCACGACCTGGCCATCCAGCGACTGTTCGCGACGGGGATGACGCTGCAGAGCGCGGCCCGGGTCATCGATCATCCCGGCGCATCGGACCGGGTGCTGCGTGCGGTGGGGGACCTGGACGAGACCATCAAGATCATCAGGTCGACGATCTTCGGCCTGCGGGCGCGGGAGGAGAAGGGCGGCCAGGGCCTGCGGTCGCGCGTGGTGCGGGTGGCCGAGGAGGCGCAGGCCGCGCTGGGCTTCCCGCCCAGGCTGAGCATGGAGGGCCTACTCGACACGGACGTGCCCACGGAGGTGGCCGACCATGTGGTGGCGGTCCTGGGAGAAGCGCTGAGCAACGCGGCCCGGCACGCCCGGGCCGGGCGGGTCGAGGTGGTGCTGCAGGCGACCGGGTCGCGGGTGGTGCTCACGGTGCAGGACGACGGGGTGGGCATCCCGGAACAGGGGCGGCGCAGCGGGCTGCGCAACCTCGCGGAGCGGGCCGAGGCCCTGGGGGGCGTTTTCGAGCTGGCCTCTCCGGAGACCGGCGGCACCAGGTTGTCCTGGTCGGTGCCGCTGGAACACTGACCCGGCCTGTCGGCACCGCCTTCGTCGTGCCGTCCGCTGGCTGGAGGCGGTGATCTGGTCAGCGTTGGACCAGGCGGGTCGGCGGGAACAGGCGGCCGCTCACCAGCTCGGGAAGGATGCGGACGGTGACCGTGTCGGTCGGGCCGGTTGCCGTCCGGTCGGGTGTGACGTCGGCGCGGCCGAGGACGGTCACGCTCCAGCCGGTGCCGTCTGCCGCGTCGAGCTCCCCGGCCTCGAAGGCCACCAGCGCGCCGGAGACCGCTCGGACCAGCTCGGAACCGGCGGTGGCGCTCAGCAGGACGCTGCCGTCGGCGCCGAGCCTGTATTGGATGGGTTGAACGGCGGGCAGGGCACCGAGGGTGTAGACGACCCGGCCGACCGAGAGGCCGGCGAGGAGCCGTCGGCACTCTCGCCCGTCCAGCGGCGTGGTGTCAGGTGTCATGGCATCGATGGTGTCGCCGCATCGGGCGCCGGGGGAGGGGCCGTTGGTCCCCGGCGAGGATGCCGACCGGACCTGGTCGGTGGGGCGGGTGTCCCGGGGCGGCTGGTTCAGCGGCCGGGCCGACCGGTCGGCTGCCCGTGGGTGGCCAGGGTCTGGGTGGCGATCAGGGCGGCCTGCACCCGGCGTTCCACGCCGAGTTTGGCGAGCAGGCGGGAGATGTGGTTCTTGACGGTCTTCTCGGCGAGGTAGAGCCGCTGGCCGATCTGGCGGTTGGTGAGTCCCTCACCGACCAGGGCGAGGACCTCCCGCTCGCGTTCGGTGAGCTGGGGCAGGTCGGAGCTCTGTTCGGTGACGGCGTCGCCGCGCAGGCGGGCCATCAGCCGGGTGGCGGCGCCGGGGTCGAGCATCGACTGGCCGGAGGCGACCGTGCGTACGGCGGAGACCAGGTCGGTGCCGCTGATCTGCTTGAGGACGTAGCCGGCGGCCCCGGCCATGATGGCGTCCAGGAGGGCCTCCTCGTCGTCGAACGAGGTGAGGATCAGGCAGATCAGTTCGGGCATCCGGGAGCGCAGTTCGCGGCAGACCGTCACGCCGTCGCCGTCCGGCAGCCGCATGTCGAGGATCGCGACGTCGGGGCGCAGCGCGGGGACCCGGGCGAGCGCCTGCTCGACAGTGGCGGCCTCGCCGATCACCTGGAGGTCCGGCTCGGCGTCCAGCAGGTCGTGCACGCCCCGGCGGACCACCTCGTGGTCGTCCAGCAGGAACACCGTCACTGAGCCGCTCGTCCCAGCCGCCGGACTCTCCGTCATCACCGCTCCAACCCCGTGGGCCCGCCCCGGTGGCAGGCCGCGTGAAACCTCCACCAAGTCTGGCGTGACCCGGGGCGGTTTCGATAGGGCCGTCCGGCCCTACCTCGTCCGGGACGCCGGGGCGGCCGGGGACAAGGCGGGCGAAGCGAGGAGCGCGGGATCCGGCTCGTCACACGGCGGCCTCCTCGGGCACTGAGGGGGTCAGGGTGCTCCACCGGGTGACCGGCGGGACCGGCAGGCGTCGCGGCGTGGGGAAGCCGGCCGGCCCGTGGCCGACGCGCAGCAGCATCTGGGGCGCGCAGTGGTGCGGGAGCGCGGCCGCTGCGCGGGCCCGCAGGTCGGGCCATTCCATGGCCTGGTGGAACAGGGAGGCACGGAGGCCTCGCAGGGTGAGCAGCAGCAGCGCGTGCTGCAGCGCCTGGCCCGCGCGCAGCCAGTCCGCCCGGCCGTCGTGGCGGGTCGCCAGCAGGAGGAGTCGTGGCTCGGACTCGTACGCGACCTGTGGCCGACCCGTACCGGTGCCGGGGACGAATTCGCGCATGGGCAGACGTCCGCCGACATCCTGCGTCCCGGCGGCGTAGGCCGGAATTCCCGCCCGGTCGTCGGGGCCGGCGATCCAGAGCAGACTCTCGGCCCGGCGCGCCGGATCGTTGCGGTTGCGATGTTCGGCGTCGGCGGTGAGGCCGAGCAGTCGCGCCCTCCCGGCGGGGCCGGGGCGCAGCAGCTCCGCGCCTTCCTGGTGGGCGCACTCGGCGAGTTCCGCCAGGACGGCGGCCGGTACCGGCTCGGGCGTGAACGGGAAGCGGCTGGTGCGCCTGCGCCAGATCGCCCGGTAGAGGTCGGGGCGACGGGTCAGGGCGGCCCGTGGTCTTCCGGCGAGCCGGACGGTGGCGAGCAGGTCCGGGGTCTCCGGGTCGGGAAGCAGCCGCACCACCGGCTCCCGGCCGAAGTGCACTGCGGCGGCACGGAGGTTGAACAGCGCCGCGCCGACCGAGACGTGCACCGCCCTGGCATCGGGATCGGTCCGGGGCAAACCGTGGACCGGGGCGGAGTACACCTCGAACACCCGGGTGTCCTCGTCGAAGCGGAAACGCCACGGCTGGGTGTTGTGGATGGACGGTGCGGCACACGCGGCGGCGACGACGGCGCGTGCGATGTCACCGGTGGTATCGGGTTGGTCTGCCACGGTCTTCCTTTCGGGGGGGATCCGGCTGGGGGAGGGGGAACCGTGCTGTCGTGTCCGGTCAGCCGTGATGGTTGCCGGGCGGGGCACGGCCGCTCCACACGGGCTCCAATCGGGCCCAGGACCGCGTCCACGCCCGGTCGGCCCGACGGTCGAGGGCGCTCAGCCTCGCGCAGAGCCCCGCGGAGGCGAGAACGCCGAGCAGGCCGAACAGGAACAGGCCCAGGAACACGGCGTCGGCCACCAGGTCGGCGGCGCTCGGGGGTGCGGCGGCCGGGCGGCCGCTCTGGTCGACCCAGATCCCGACGGTGGCGCCGGGCCCGGTGGTCCGGGGGACGTCGATGCTGCCGGTGTTGCGCTGGTTGCCGGGGTAGGTCCAGGCCGCGTCGGCGCGATAGACGGCCTTCCCTCTTATGACGGTGGCTTCCGCCTTCCGGACGGAGCCCTGCACCAGGGCGTCGACGCGGTGCAGGCGGGCGGCCGTGGCCTCGGCCTGCCGCCAGCCGTCCGCGAGGTGGGTGACGGCGGCCCCGGCGCCGAGGAGTGCCGCGAGTGCGATCCCGAGGGCGGTGAGCACCACCGCCCGGCTCCGGGCCCGGTCGAGGGCACGGCCGAGCGGATTGCGCTCCCGGCCGAGAGCCCGGCGCAGGTGGCCGCACGGCGGTGCGGGCGGGCTGTCGGGCCGGGCGGGGCGGTGGGTGCTGGCCACGGTGGTGCTCCTTGTCGCTGCTCGGGCGGGCGATGGCGAGGGGTGTGCACGGCTCACGGGTGGGGGACCACGGCGACCGGGGCGGCGCAGTGGTGCAGAACCGCGTGGGCGACCGGGCCGAGGCGCGGACCCAGGCGGTGACGGGTTTCCCGTCGGCCGACGACGACGAGGTCGGCATGGGTGGAGGCCTCCAGCAGGGCCCGCGCTCCGCCGCCGAGGCGGATGTCTTCGACGATGTCGACACCGGGGTGCTTCGCCCTCAGGTCGGTGAGGACCGGGGACATCAGGGCCGCTTCGACGGCCTCCTGCTCCACCGGGTCCACCTGGGGCGGCATCAGGCCCCCGTAGGCCCAGGCGGGCACCAGGTCCCACCCGTGCACGACGCGCAGCCGGCAGCCGCGCAGCTCCGCCTCGGTGACGGCGAACTCGACGACGGCGTCGCCGGGTTCACGGCCGTCGAGACCGACCAGCACCTCCCGGGTCGCCTCGACGGCCGCGGGCCGTTCGGCGGGTGCCTGTCCGGAGCGGACCAGCACCGTCGGAATGGGAGCGCCCGCTGCGACCGCGAGTCCCACCGAACCGACCAGGAGACCGGCGAACCCGCCGAGCCCGCGGGACCCGAGCACCAGCAGCTCCTGCCCCTTCGCCGCGGCGACCAGCCCGTCGACGGGATCGTCCGAGATCACCGCGACCTCCACCGGCAGGCCCGGGTGGTCGTGCCGGATCCGGTCGCCGATCCCGCGAAGCGCGTCCAACGCCCTCGGCCGCAGGTCGCCGGGCCGCGAGACGTTCTCGGTCCCGGCATCGAGCCACGGCCAGGCGTGCAGCAGCCGGAGTGCGCGGCCCCGGCGGCGGGCCTCCGCGGCCGCCCACAGGGCCGCGGCCTCGCTCTGCGGCGATCCGTCGATTCCGGTCAGGACACAGCGCGTCATGGTGGTTTCCCCCTCGTGAGATCAAGGCATCGAGCCCGGACGGCCGCCGCCCGGCATGCCTCGAATCTGCCGCCCGGGCGCCGGGCGGCAGAAGGGACCGAAGGGACCGGCCGCTGGGCCGGTGGTCCTGGTCACGGCAGCGGTGGTCCCGGTCGCGAGAGCGGCGGGCCGTGCGCCCGGGTGCGGTACCTCCTCGGGTCGACCGCGACGGGTCGGGGCCGGGCCCCGGTGGTCCCGGCCCGGGCCGGGACCACCGGGCGGGCGGACCGGGACCGCGGGCACGGGGGACAGGGACCGTCGGCCCCTGGGGCGGAGCCGCTCGGCGGACCGAGGATCTTCCTCGGCGAGCGATGGGCAAGACCCCCGCCCCGGACTTCCACTCTGACCGAGGAGCACCCTCATGTCCGCACCCGACCAATCGGATCGACGAGCCGCCGCGGCGGCCCCGGGGCAACGGAGAACCGACACACGTTTCGGGCTGCCCGCCGCGACCGCGCTGGTCGTCGGCAGCATCATCGGGACGGGGGTGTTCGCCCTGCCGTCCGCGCTCGCCCCCTACGGGCCGATCGCCCTGGTGGCGTTCGTCGCCGTGACCGTCGGCGCCCTCGCACTGGCGGTGGTGTTCGGGCGGCTGTCCGAGCGGGTGCCCGGCAGCGGTGGCCCGTACGTCTACGCCCGGGAGGCATTCGGCGAGTTCGCCGGGTTCCTGACCGCCTGGTCCTACTGGATCACCGCCTGGGCGGGCAACGCGGCCATCGCGGTGGCCTGGGTCGGCTACGTCGAGGTGTTCGTCAACAAGGGCCACCACACCTGGGCGTCGATCACGATCGCGCTGGCCGGGCTCTGGCTGCCCGCGGCCGTCAACCTGACGGGCGTGCGGAACATCGGCGCCTTCCAGGTGGTCACCACCGTCCTGAAGTTCCTGCCACTGGGCTTCATGGCGACCGCCGGACTGCTGTTCGTCAAGTCCGGTAACTTCGGGGCCTTCAACGCGAGCGGGGGGTCGGCCCTCGGCGCCGTCTCGGCGGCGGGCGCCATCGCCCTGTTCAGCTACATCGGCCTGGAGACCGCCTCGGTCGCCGCGGGCCGGGTCCGGGACCCGAAGCGCAACGTGCGCCGCGCGACCGTCTACGGCACGCTGGCCTGCGCGGCGATCTACCTGCTCGGCACCCTGGCCGTCTTCGGCACCGTCCCGCACGCCCAACTCACGGGCTCCACGGCACCGTTCACCGACGCGTTCAACACCATTGCCGGCGGCACCTGGGCCGGGAACCTGGTCGCCGCCGCCGCCATCGTCTCCGGCCTCGGCGCACTCAACGGCTGGACGCTGATCTGCGCCGAGATGCCGCTCGCCGCGGCCCGGGACGGACTGTTCCCCTCCGCCTTCGCCAAGGTCCGGGGACAGGGCCAGGTACCCGTCTTCGGCATCGTCTCGGCCACCCTGCTCGCCTCGCTGCTCACCGTGGTCAGCTACACCCAGTTCACCAAGGTCTTCACCGAGATCGTGCTGCTGAGCGTCCTGACCGCCGTCATCCCCTACCTGGTGTCCGCGGCCGCCCAGCTGCTCTGGCTGGTGCAGCACGGCCGCGCCGAGCTCGACCGGCGGCGCCTGGCCCGGGACGTCACCGTCACCGTCCTCGCACTGGCGTTCTCCTACTGGTCGATCCAGGGCAGCGGCTACCAGACCGTCTACTACGGCTTGTTCACCGTCCTGCTCGGCATCCCGGTCTACATCTGGCTCAAGCGGGAGCGGAGCGGGAACGCCACGGCCCCGGCGGCGCCCTCCGGCACCGGCACAGCGGCCCCCGCGCCGGTGGCCCACCCGGTCCGCACGGCCCGCCCGGTCGGCCTGCCGACGATCATCCTCCGCGCCCTGCGCCCGCGGCACCAGCACTGAGAACAAGGAGCACCATCGATGAACACCCTGCGTGTCGACTCCGAAGCCGGCCGCCTGCGCCAGGTCATCCTGCACCGCCCCGGCCTCGAACTCGCCCGGCTCACGCCCCGCAACGTCGACGATCTGCTGTTCGACGACATCCTGTGGGCCAAGCGCGCCCGCGAGGAGCACGACGCCTTCGCCCAGGTGCTGCGCGACCACGGCGTCCGCGTGCACCACTACGCCGACCTGCTCGGCGAGACCCTCGCCCTGCCGCCGGCCCGGGCCTGGCTGCTCGGACAGATCGTCACTGAGGCCACCGTCGGTCCAGCCCTGGTCGACCTGGTCCGGGCACTGTGCGAGGACCTCGACGGCCCGACCCTCGCCGAGTACCTGATCGGCGGCGTCCTCAAGGACGACCTGCCGCTGAAGAGCCCGCACAGCCTGGTCTGGAGCGCGCTGGGGGAGCAGGACTTCGCCCTGCCGCCGCTTCCCAACCACCTCTTCCCGCGCGACAACTCCTGCTGGATCGGCGGGCGTTACAGCCTCAATCCGATGGCCCGCCCGGCCCGCCGCCGGGAGACCCTGCACACCGCGGCGATCTACCGCTTCCACCCGCTGTTCGCCGAAACCGCGCCTCCGCTGCTGGACGGCACCGTCCGGGCCCCGGGCAGCACCCTGGAAGGCGGCGACGTCCACGTCCTCGCCGAGGGCGTCGTGATGGTCGGAATGGGTGAGCGCACCACCCCGCAGGCCGTGGAGACCCTCGCCCGGCAGCTGTTCCTGACCGGCACCGCGCACCGGCTGATCGCCGTCCGGCTGCCCGAGAGCCGCGCCTTCATGCACCTGGACACCGTCCTGACGATGATCGACCGGGACGCCTTCGCCGTGTACCCAGGCCTCGCCGACCGACTGCGCTCCTGGACCCTGACACCTGCCCCCGAGCGCCCTGCCGGCTTCGACGTCCGTCCCGACGCCGACCTCGCCACCTCGCTCGCCGAGGCCCTCGACCTGGACAAGGTGCGCTTCCTCTCGGCCGAGCAGGACATGCGCGCCGCCGAGCGCGAACAGTGGGACGACGGCAGCAACTTCCTCGCCCTCGAACCCGGCGTCGTCGTCGGCTACGAGCGCAACACCACCACCAACACCTACCTGCGCAAGCAGGGCGTCGAGATCGTCACCATCGCAGGATCCGAGCTCGGCCGGGGCCGCGGCGGCCCGCGCTGCATGAGCTGCCCCATCCAGCGCGACCCCGCCAACTGACCACCCCCACAAAGGAGAAACCGCCATGACCACCGACCTGCACGGCCGCCACTACCTGGACGAACTCGACTTCACCGCCGCCGAGATCCACCACCTGCTCGACCTCGCCGCCGAGCTGAAGGCCGCGAAGCGGGCCGGCACCGAGACGCCCCGGCTCACCGGCCGCCGTCTCGCGCTGATCTTCGAGAAGAACTCCACCCGCACCCGCTGCGCCTTCGAGGTCGCCGCCGCCGACCAGGGCGCCACCACCACCTACCTCGGCCCGGACAGTTCCCACATCGGCCACAAGGAGAGCGTCGCCGACACCGCCCGCGTCCTCGGCCGGATGTACGACGCCATCCAGTACCGCGGCTTCGACCAGGGGACCGTCACGGAACTCGCCCGCCGCGCCGGCGTACCGGTCTACAACGGTCTCACCGACGCCTGCCACCCCACCCAGAGCCTGTGCGACGTCTTCACGATGCGCGAGCACAGCGGGAAGCCGCTGGAGGAGATCTCCTTCTGCTACCTCGGCGACGCCCGCAACAACACCGCCAACTCGCTGATGGCGATGGGAAGCCTGCTGGGCATGGACGTCCGGATCGCCGCGCCGCGCGCACTGTGGCCCGAGCCGGAGCGCGTCGCCGCGTGCCGGGCGCTCGCGCTGGACGCCGGGGCCCGCCTGACCGTCACCGAGGACGTGACCCAGGCCGTGCGCGGAGCCGACTACCTCTACACCGACGTGTGGGTTTCGATGGGCGAGGACCACGACCACTGGCCCGACCGCATCGCGCAGTTGCTGCCGTACCAGGTCAACGCCAAGACCCTCGCCGCCACCGGCAACCCGGGCACGGCCTTCCTGCACTGCCTGCCGGCGCTGCACGACACCCGCACCGACCTCGGCGCCGAACTCGCCGCCCGACACGGACTGGAGGGCCTCGAAGTCACCGATGAGGTCTTCGAGTCGCCCGCCTCGCTGGTGTTCGACCAGGCCGAGAACCGCATGCACACCATCAAGGCGATCCTGGTCGCCACCCTGGGGAGGAACTGACCGTGCGCATCGTCGCCGCCCTCGGCGGGAACGCCCTGCTCCAGCGGGGCGAACACCCGGACGCCGAGGTCCAGTTGCACCACGTCCACCAGGCGGCCCGCTCGCTCGCCGAGCTCGTCGAGGCCGGGCACGAGGTGGTGATCACCCACGGCAACGGCCCGCAGATCGGCCTGCTCGCCGTCGAGAGCGAGACGGACCCGGCCCTCACCGCGCCCTACCCGCTGGACGTGCTCGGCGCCCAGACCCAGGGCATGATCGGCACCCTGCTCGCGCGGGAACTGATGAACCGGCTCCCCGGACGGGAGGTCGCCGCCCTCGTCACCCACACCGAGGTCGACCCGCACGACCCGGCGTTCACCCACCCCACCAAGTTCATCGGCCAGCAACTCAGCGCGCAGCAGGCGGAGACCCTGGAACGCGAGCGCGGCTGGACCACGGCGCCGGACGGCGCGCACCACCGCCGCGTCGTTCCGTCGCCCGAACCGCGGGCGGTGCTCGAAGCGCCCCTCGTCCGCCGCCTGCTGGGCGGCGCAGCGGTGGTGATCTGCGGGGGCGGCGGGGGCGTCCCGGTCGTCCGCGACCGCGACACCGGCCTGCTCCGGGGAACCGAGGCCGTCGTCGACAAGGACCTCACCGCAGCCCTCCTCGCCGAGCAGCTCGACGCCGACGCCCTGCTGATCCTCACCGACGTCACGCACGTGTTCACCCGCTACGGCACCGCCCACCCCGGCCCGCTGGTGACCACCACACCCGAGCGCCTGCGCGCGCTGGACCTGCCCGAGGGGTCGATGCGGCCCAAGGCCGAGGCCGCCGCCGCGTTCGCCGAACGGACCGGAGGCCTGGCCGTCATCGGCCCGCTCGACAATGCCCTCGGAACCGTCCTGGGAACCACCGGGACCACCGTCCGCGCCGCCCTGAACGGCGCGGGGAAGGGCCGTGCGGCCCTGCCGACGGGCCGCGCGGCCGACCACGGCGCCCTCCGGCACCCGGCAGTCTGAAACCACATCCGAAAGGCAGGGCTCCTGATGAACCGTCTGCACACGCCGATCGCCCACGACATCCAGGTCGAGACCCGGGGAGAGGTGTCCCTCGCCGCGCCGGACTACGCCAAGGCGAAGCTGCTGGCCGTCGTCGAGCGGCAGCACGAGCCGGTGCTCGCGGCCCGGGTGAAGCTCACCCAGGAGAGCAACCACGCCGTCGTCAAGCCGGCCATCGCCCAGGCCGTGGTGGACCTCAACGGCCGCCCCGTCCGCGCCCACGTGGCGGCCGCGACCATGCAGGAGGCCGTCGACCTGCTTCAGGACCGGCTGACCGCCCGGCTCGCTCGGGTACACCGGCACCGCGACCCCCGCCGCCAGCATGTCCCGGCCGGTCGCGGTGCCTGGGACGACGAGGCGGCCCGTGAGCACCGCCCGCACCGGCGAGGCCTGGCGCCGGAGGAGCGGCGGATCGTGCGGCACAAGGCTTACAGCCTGCCCAGCCAGAGCGCCCGGGCCGCCGTGTTCGAGATGGAGGCCATGGACTACGACTTCCACCTGTTCACCGACGCCACCACCGGCTGCGACAGCGTCGTCTACCGCGACGAGCGCGCAGGCGGGCACCGCCTGGCCACCGCCGGGCCCGTCGGCGAGCCGGAACCGGGACTCACCGTGAGCACCGCCGGGGTGCCGGAACTGGCGGTGGCCGAGGCGGTGTCGAGGCTCGACCTCACCGGGTTGCCGTTCGTCTTCTTCACCGACACCGCCACCGGGCGGGGCAACGTCCTC
Organism: Kitasatospora sp. NPDC001683; assembly: GCF_053596495.1. Classification (NCBI taxonomy): domain Bacteria; kingdom Bacillati; phylum Actinomycetota; class Actinomycetes; order Kitasatosporales; family Streptomycetaceae; genus Kitasatospora; species Kitasatospora sp. NPDC001683. Next base: position 51,347 of record NZ_JBSFGK010000007.1, on the reverse strand, counting down.
TACCACCGCTACGACGGCCACTACGGCCTCATCACGCCCGCGCGGTAGCGGCTGGAGGAGCCGCGCCGAGGACGTGGAGCCGGGGACGGGTGAGACCGTCCCCGGCTCGCGCCGTTCCGGAACCCGGAGCAAGGGCCGGCGCCAGCCGTACGGACCGCTCACCCCGGGGAGGCGCCGCAGTCCGCCGTCGGGCCCCTCACCAGGTACATCCACCACCGCCGGCACCCCTCCGGACCGTACGGGGGGAGGAGAAAAGGCGGTGGGCCCCACGCCTTCGTGGGGCCCACCGCCTTCGGGCGTGGTGTCCGGTCAGTCGTGCGGCACGACCGCGACCGGTGCCTGCGCGTGGTGCAGTACGGCGTGCGCGACCGGGCCGAGCCGAAGGCCGACGTGGTGCGGGCGCCGCCGGCGGCCGACCACCACGACGGAGGCGCCGATGGAGGCGTCCACCAGCGCCGAGGAACCGGTGCCGATCCGGCTGTCCTCGACCACCTCGACCTCCGGGAACTTCTCCCGCCAGCCGGTCAGCGCCTCGGTGAGCAGTTCGCCCTCGATCGCCCGGAACTGCTCCGCCTCGGCCAGCGGGGGCACCCAGCCGGCATAGCCCCAGACTGGCGGCGGCTCCCAGCCGTGGACGGCGCGCAGGACGGCTCCGCGCCGGGCGGCCTCGTGGAAGGCGAACTCGACGACCTCCGGGGAGGGGCCGCGGGTGTCGACGCCGACGACCACCTCGGGCCGATCGGGGCCGCCGGGCCGCTCGGACTCCCCGGCGCGGACGAAGACCGCCGGCACCTCGCACCGGCCGGCGACGGCGAGGCCGACCGATCCGACCAGCAGGCCTGCGAAACCCCCGAGTCCCCGCGAACCGAGGACCAGCAGTTCCGCGTCGGAGGCCTCCTCGGCCAGCGCCTCGGCCAGCGCATTGACCGGCTCCGCGCCCCCGATCAGCTCTGCCCGGATCTCCAGACCAGGGTAGGAGTCGAGGACCGCCTGCTTGGCGTCCGAGAGCATCCGGGTGGTCAGCGCGCGGACGTCGGCCGGCTGACCGGGGTCGGCGTGGATGTCGTCCAGCCAGGTCTGAGCGTGGACCAGGCGCAGGGTGAGACCGCGGCGGACGGCCTCGGCGGCAGCCCAGCACGCCGCGGCGGTGCTCTCGGACGAGCCGTCGACACCGGCCAGTACGTATGTGCTCATGGGTAATACTCCGGTTCTCGTGCGGTGTCAGGGGAGTGCCGCCACGTGCGGGTGCGGACCAGCGTCGCCGAGATCAGCGGGCGGGTCCAGGGTCGTCCGGGCCTTCGGCGCGGGCCGGAAGTCCCTCGGTGGTGGGGGAGTGGCGGGCGGCCCGCCGGACTCCCCCGTCTCCTGGGACCGAAGGCGGTCTTCAGGGCCTGGAACGCCGTCTTCGGATCGAGCAGGGCGTGGTGCACCGGCGGGACGGACCTGTCGAGGCCGAGCAGCCGGTAGACGGCGTGCATGGCGCCGCGTACCGAGTACTCGACGGTGAACACCACGTCCTCGGGGATCTCCACGACTGCCCGGGGAAGACGAAGTTGCGGGCGCCGTGCGGGATCACCAGCGGACGGTCGCTGACGTCGCGCCGTGCGAACTGGCTGGTGATGTAGGGCATCGTCACCGTGGTCACGGTGGTGGTCGCGCGGACCTCGTCGGCGATGTCGCCGAAGCCGAGCTGGCCGACCAGCTCGTCCAGGACCTCCCGGCCGGTCGACTCCGCCATGGCCTTGCCGGTGTGCTCGCCCGGGGTGTCGATGAACAGCCCGTAGCCCCACAGGGTGAACACGTCCTCGGGCTGGCCGTCGAAGTGCGGCGGGCGAGGCACGACGATCGACATCAGCCACGGCGAGTCCTTGAAGGTCATGAGAGCGCCGGTGCCGGGGGCGTTGCGACTGAACGCCTCGATCCGCTTGAGCAGGACGGGGCTGCGCATCGTCAGGGTGAAGGACTCCCAGGCGGCTTCGGCGATGTTGCCGTTGAAGACGGCGGCCGGCCGAGGTCGGGGGCCTTGCGGGAGAGCGTCTCCCACAGGGCCCAGCCGCCGTCGCGCTTGTCCCGGACCAGCTCGGGCACGGTGTCGTCACCGCCGTAGGCGGCGTCCGCGGTCATCGAGCCGAGCGTGAGCCCGGGTCTCTCTGGTGCTGTCGATCATGTTCCGTCCAGTCTCGGGGAGCTGCGTCGTACGGCGCGCCTGCACCGATCGGCAGGCTCCGCCAGACTCCGTCCTCGGGGGGCGCCGGCCCAGGGCCGGGCAGTCCGGGAACGCAGGGCCACAGGTCCTGTCCGTCCGGTCCCGACGTGCCCCGACCGGCCCTGTGCGCCACCGCGTCCCGGCGGTGACGACGGGGCGGAACGCAGCTGCCGGGTGCCGCGCCCGACGCCCCAGAGGAGACCTCAGCCATGTCCGTCCCCCCGTCTCCCGCCGGACCCAGGGTTCCTGACCGAGGATCAGGGGGGCCGTCATCGAGGAGACAACCACCGTGGAGCTGCCCGTCACCGTCGGCGTCGACACCTCCGAGGCGAGCCTGGCGGCCGCGGACTGGGCCGCGCGCGAGGCGCTGCTGCGCGGCCGACCGCTGCGCGTCGTGCACGCCCTGCCCCTGATGCCCCACCCGCTGCCCGGCCGGACGGCAGGGCAGCCGTCCGACAGGGGCGGCCTGCTGCACGAGGTGCGGCACGTCCTCGCCGTGCGCCACCCCGGAGTGCTCTTCCACACGAGGAGGTCCACGACGTCGCCACGTCGGCGCTCTGCGCCGCCGCCGAGGACGCCGAACTACTGGTGGTCGGGACTCGCGGCGACGGCGGCTTCGCTGGCCTGCGGGTCGGGTCCACTGCGCTGTACCTCGCGGCCCGGGCCAGCTGCCCTACTGTGCTGCTCCCGGCCGAGTCGGAGGGCCCGGAACAGCGCGATCAGGTGGTGGTGGGCGTGGACGCCCGCCGCCCCGCCGAGGCGGTGCTGGAGTTCGCGTTCGCCGCTGCGGCACGGTACGGCCTGTTGCTGCGGGCCGTGCACGCCACCGTGGTTCCGGTGGCCGGGCCAGCCGCTTCGGTGGGAAGCACGGCCCCCGTCCCTGCGCCAGTCGCGGCAATCGCAGCCCGGGTGGACTGCGCACGGTGCCCAGGCAAGGCCCTGACGCCGTCGCCGCTCATGTGGCATGGAGGTGCTGAACATCACTGGCCGCCGCGAGGCTGCGCCCGCTGTCCGCCGCGCGGTCGAGTGCGCGAGCGAGTGCACGGACGGCTTCGCCGGGCCTGGGAACGGCACGGTTTCTCCCTGCTCGCCGAGGGTGTGTACGCCTGCCGGATGGAGCCCTGACCACCGAACCGGCCCCGTCCGTGTGAATCCCTCAGCGGTGAACGGACGGGGCCTTGGTTGGCTGCTCGTCGGCCAGGGCTCCGGTCGGGTCTCAGACCTCGTCGAGGGGGACTTTCGGGTTCGCCAGGCGGTCGGCGTCCACCACGCGCTTGGAGGCGATCAGTTCGCGGATCGGGTCGGTTACATCCCAGACGTTCATGTTCATACCGGCGAGGACCCGGCCGTCCTTGAGCCAGAACGCGATGAACTCGTTGGCCTTCACGTCCCCTCGGAACACGACCCGGTCGTAGCCGTCGGGCTCGACGTAGCCGAGGTATTCCATGCTCAGCTTGTCCCGCGAGGCCACCGGCTCGTTCGGATGCCGGGGTGTCCACTCGGCATCCGTGAAGAAGTACGGAACCCGGTCGTACACCGCGTCCGGCTGCCCGAGCATCGCGCGGGCGGCGGTCTGGGGCTGGTTGAGGGCGTTGGCCCAGTGCTCGACCCGGAGGTGCTTGCCGAACAGCGGGTGGAAGGCGTTGGCGACGTCGCCCGCCGCGTAGATGTCTGGGTCGGAGGTGCGCAGGTGCTGGTCGGTCTTGATGCCGTTGTCGACCTCCAGCCCGGCGGCCTCGGCCAGGGCGGTGGCGGGGGAGATGCCGATGCCGACCACCACCGCGTCGGCCGCCACCTCGCTGCCGTCGCCGAGCTTCACGCCGCTCACCGTGCCGTCGGCGCCGGTCAGTTCGGTCACCTGGACGCCGAAGCGCAGGTCCACGCCGTGGTCGCGGTGCAGGTCGGCGAAGACCTGGGCGACCTCCCGGCCGAGCACCCGCAGCAGCGGCAGCTCCAGCGCCTCCAGGACGGTGACCTCGGCGCCCGCCGTACGGGCCGCGGCCGCCACCTCCAGGCCGATCCAGCCGGCGCCGATCACCGCGATCCGGGCGCCCGGTCGCAGCGCTGCCTTGATCCGCTCGCTGTCCTCGACCCGGCGCAGGTACAGCACGCCGTCCTGGTCCGCGCCGGGCACCGGCAGTCGGCGCGGCGCCGAGCCGGTGGTCAGCAGCAGCTTGTGGTAGGCCACCTCGCCGTTGTCCGTGAAGGTCACGGTGCGGGCGGCCGGGTCGATCGCGGACACCGCGGTGCCCAGGCGCAGCGTGACGTCGTGCTCGGCGTACCACTGCGGCGGGTGGACGTAGATCTTCTCCCGGGCGTCCTTGCCCAGCAGATAGCCCTTGGACAGCGGCGGCCGTTCGTACGGGCGCTCGTGCTCCTCGCCGATCAGGACGATGCGGCCCCGGTACCCGGCCTCGCGCAGGGCCTCGGCGGCCTTGGCACCGCCCAGGGAGGCCCCGACGATCACGATCGGCCGCTCGCTGCCCGCCATGCCCAACTCCTTGCTCTCCGTTGAAGATTCAGGGGCCAGCCTGCCGCTGTCCGGGTGGTGTGTCGAGACCGCGATGGGCGCGCCGCATGACGCTCGCCCGTTCGGGTGAACGGCGCGGTCAGGGCGTCATCGCGTCCCTGACCAGCGCGGTGTCGGTGAACTGCTCGAAGCGGACGATCCGGCCGCCGCGCACCACGAAGTGGTGGGCGACCCGGACCGCGAGCGCCTTTCCGGTGGTCTTGTGGACGGCCGTGTAGCGGGCGAGCACCACCACGTTCTCGCCGTCCACCACGTAACTGTCGTCGTGCGTCGTCCAGCTGTCCCACTCGGCGGCCAGGCGCTCCATGACGTTGGCGGTGACGCCCTTCGGGGTGCGGTAGGTGCCGGCCAACGGGAAGCCGGCCATCTCCGTCCACTCGACGTCCTCGGCGAGGGTGCCGCGCAGTGCGGCCAGGTCGCCCCGGGCGGAGGCCAGGTACTGGCGGCGCACCACGTCGGCCGGGGCGGGGGACTCGGCGAAGCCCTCGACGTCCCTGGGGATTTCGATCACCGTGCGCTCACCTCCACGCCATCTCGCCCTTGGCGACCTTGGTGCCGATGTCGACCGCGATCCGCAGGCCCAGCTCCGGGAAGCGCCGCTCCAGTGCCTCCTTGGCGGCGGCCGCGTCCGGAGTCCGGCCCAGCTCGGTCTCGAAGGCGCGCAGGTAGGCGCGGGTGTGGTCGATGGCGTTCAGGTCGGTGGGGGCGTCGGCGACCCGGTGGCCGGCCGCCACCCAGGTCGGGTGGAGCGCCTCCATGCCGTCCAACAGGTCGATCCAGGCGGCCCGTTGGGCGGAGGTCGGGGTGTCGGCGGTCCACACGTGCAGGCCCTCGAACAGCAGCACCCCGCCGAGCACCGCGCGGTGGTGGTGCTGCCACAGGTAGTGCCGGTCGGGCAGGTGGAAGTCGGCGCCGCGCAGCTCGAACCGGTGGCCCTCGAAGACGATCTCGTCCCCGGGCAGCACTTCGGGCCGCACCAGCCGGGTGGGCAGCTCGGGGCCCAGGCGCGCCCAGGCGCGCAGCTTGTCGTCGAAGGTCTCCTGGATGTGCTCCACGGTCGAGGCGGTGGCCAGGAAGCGGGCCCGGGGGAAGGCGTCCTGGACCTCCTGGGCGCCGAAGTAGAAGTCCGGGTCGCCGTGGCTGACGAACACGGTGGTCAGCCGCTTGCCGCTCGCCCGCACCCGTTCGACCAGCCGGCGCCCGTCGGAACGGGTGAACCCGGCGTCCACCAGCAGGGCGTCGTTCGGGCCGGTGACCAGGACGGAGGTCTTGTTGAGCGAGCTGTCGGGGGAGTCGATGATCTCGAAGTCGAGAGCGCTCATGCGCCCACCTCGCTTCGCTCGGTGAGCGGTTCGCGCAACGCGCACCTTCCGATGATTCGCTCACTTCGTTCGCTCATGGTGTGTGCAGTCCTTCCTCGGGCCGGGCACGCCTCGTCGCCAGGATCGGGGCCGGGGGCCCGGTTCGCATCCGGAGGCTCGGCCGATCGCGCTCCCTGCCAGGGGCGGGCCAGGATCAGTGCCGGGTCCAGAGGGTGAGGTCGCTGCTGGTGGCCACGGCGAGGGTGCGGCCGGTGGGGGAGAAGCCTGCGGCGCGGAAGGTGGACCAGGAGGAGTGGAAGACGTGCCACCACGTCTCGCCGTGCTGCCCGTTCCGTTCCGGCCCCTCGCCATGGACGAGCAGGACGCGGTGGCTCGGCCACTCCGGGGAGATCACCTCGACGCCCCAGCCGCCGGCGGCACCGCTGTGCAGTCCGCCGCCCCGCAGGCCGGCCACCGGGATCCGGACGTCGGCGACCGGGCCGAGGCCGGGGCAGGAGAGGTCCGGTCCGTCCGGGTCATCCTCCGGGTCGTAGTCGCGCTCCAGCTTCTCGCCCGTCACCGCGTCGAACAGGCCGTGCCCGCTGTTGGAGACGGTCAGCACCAGGTCGTGCCCCGTCTCCGGATGGACGGCGAAGCCGATGCCGAGCAGTCCACCGACCGGGACGATCCCCCGACCGACCTGCCGCCACGGCTCGGGTGGGGGGATCACTTCGGCGGCGACGACTCGGTCGTGGAGCTGCTGCTGGTACGGGGTCAGGGCCATGCGGATGATCATCCCATCTGGTCGGTGCTACTCCGTCGGCCCCGGCCGCAGCACCGCCAGCGCCCCGACCGCCGTGGTCACCGCGAGCCCCCCCACAGCAGCCCGGGACCGGAGGCCAGCAGTGCCGTCAGCACCGCCGGCGCCGCCGCCCGGCCCCCGAGGACAGCTAGACGACCACCGCCATCGCCCGCACCTACGGCACGGTCGTGGTCGAAGCGCTCACCATCACGAACATGGTCAAGTCCGCCAAAGGAACGACCGAAGAGCCAGGGAAGAACGTCGCCCAAAAGGCCGGGCTGAACCGCTCCATCAACGGCGAGGCATGGGGCCGCACCGTCACCATGCTGACGTACGAGACCGCCCGGCACGGCGGCACCCTGGTCAAGGTCCCCGCCCCCGGCACCTCCCGGCGCTGCTCCGTGTGCGGCTTCACCACGCCCGGCAGCAGGAAGTCCCAGGCGTGTTCGTGTGCAAGAACCCGGACTGCGGCTGGTCGGGCGACGCCGACCACAACGCGGCCCGGAACGTCTTGCACCTGTACCGGATGGGCCTCGCGCTCATCCCGGCTGCCGGAAGGGCAGTCGTCAGGCGCGCGAAGCGCGTCAAGCCCGCTACCGCAAGGTGAGCAGGAATCTCCCGGCTTCAGCCGGGAGAGCACTTCAACAGTTGGACCTGTCCGGCAGCGCCCGGCTGGGCTCGGACTTCCTGGAGGCGGTGCTGCGGTGAGCGGGAACAGCGACCGCCGGCGGGACGTTCGTCCGGTCATGACCGACGACGCCCCTGAGATCCTCCGCTACGCCGCCTTCGCGATCCGCCCCGAGGGCGGCAACCCGGCGGGCGTGGTGCTCGACGCCACCGGACTGACCGAGGAGCGGATGCTCGCCATCGCCGCCGAGGTCGGGTACTCCGAGACCGCCTTCCTGACCCCCGGCGAATCCCAAGGCACCTACCGCGTAAGGTACTTCAGTCCGCTCACCGAGGTGCCGTTCTGCGGGCACGCGACGGTGGCCTCCGCCGTCGCGCTGGCCGAGCGGATCGGTCCCGGGCGGTACGTGTTCGGCACCGCCGCCGGCGACGTCCCGGTCGAGGTCGAGCGCGGTGCCGACGGCCTGCGGGCGACGCTGACCAGTGTCGAGCCGAAGGTCGAGGAGGTGCCGGCGGCGGACGTCGAGGAGGCGCTCGCCCTGCTCGGCTGGGCGGCCGGCGACCTGGACCCGGCGCTGCCGCCGCGGATCGGCTACGCCGGCGCCCGGCACCTGGTGCTCGCCGCCGGCACCCGGGCGCGACTGGCCCGCCTGGACTACGACTTCGACGGCCTGGCCGCCTTCATGCGCGCCCGCGACCTGGTCACCCTGCAACTGGTCTGGCGGGAGGCCCCCGAGGTCTTCCACGTCCGTGACCCGTTCCCGGTCGGCGGCGTGGTCGAGGACCCGGCCACCGGCGCCGCCGCGGCCGCCTTCGGCGCGTACCTGCGCGAGCTGGGCGCGGTGGCGGCCCCGGCGGTGCTGACGCTGCACCAGGGCGAGGACCTCGGCCGCCCCGGCGTGCTGCGGGTCGAACTGCGCGCCGAGGACGCCCGGGTGCGGGTCTCCGGTACGGCGGTGGCGATCCGGTAGCACCCGGTCCGGCCGGGGACCAGATCCGGCGGGGGTCCTGACCTCCGGCGGGCGGGGCCGCTCTTCCCGCCCGCCGGACTACCGCGCGGCCCTCGCCGAGGACGGCGCCGCCGGACAGGCGCCCCAATGCCTGCTCAGCATGGGCCTGTTGCGCACCCTGCCCGGCGCCAAAGGCAGCGGCTGACCCCCGTCCGGCCCGACCTCGCGGTCACCGGCCTGACCCGGCCGCTCGAACTCGCCGTGCTCGCCCACCAGGAGCAGCTCGCCGAGCTGCGCACCGCCTTCACCGCCGCAGAGCAGGCCTACCGGGACGTGATGAGACAGGCCCAGCTCCCGATCCGCCTGCTGGCCGGCGAGGAGATCAGCCCCGCGCTGGAGAAGGCCATCGCCTCCCGCCTGGGGATGAGCACCCGCACCGTCTCCAGCCACGTCCAGAAGGCCAGCGAACTCCTCGGCAGCCGCAGCCGCGGCCACCTCGGCTACATCATCGCGCGCGAGGGCGTCCGCGACGAACCGCTCGACGAACCCTGACAGATCGTCAGACATGCACCCCTCGGCAGGGCTTCGGGCAGCGAAGCGTCAGCAGGGCAGCACCAGACCCTCCTCCGCCACGAGCACCTCGCCCGTGAACGCGCTTCCGGCCTCGGCGGCCGACCCGTCGCGGTCGCCGCCGGGCCAGAAGTGGGTGAGGAGCAGCCGGCGGGCCCGGGCCCGGGCGGCCCAGGCCCCGGCCTCGACGGCACTCAGCAGGTGCGGGTCGCGGTCGGGGCCGCGGAGGGTGGCTCCGGCGATGAACAGGTCGGCGTCCGCGGCCAGTTCGGCCAGCGCGTCGCCCGGCCCGGCGTCGCCGCTGTAGCCGAGGACCAGACCCGGGGTGGTCAACCGTACGCCCGCGTGCGGGACATGGTGCGGCAGCAGCGCGGACTCCAGCCGGAACGGCCCGACCCGGTGGCCGTCCGACGGGAGCCGGTGCACCTCGAAGACCTCGCTCAGCTCCTCGGTCGGCTCCATCGCCTGAACCCGCTCGACCACCCCGGGGGTGCAGTACAGCGGCAGCCGGGCGCCCCGCGGCTCGGCGAAGTAGCGGGCCCGGCACAGCGCGCTCAGATCGGCGCAGTGGTCGGGGTGCTCGTGGGTGATCACGACGGCGTCCAACTCCCCGGCGCCGCAGTGCTCCAGCAGCCGGGGGAGCGTCCCGTAGCCGAGGTCCAGCACCAGCCGGAACCCGTCGTACTCCAGCAGGAACCCACTCGCGGCCCGCCCGGCCTCCGGCCAGGCCCCGCACGTTCCCAGGACCGTCAGTCCGCGCATGGCAGGATGCTCTCACAGCCCGGTCGTTCCCGTGGAAAACCGTTCGCGTTCCCGGGGCTCCGTCGGCGAAGCTGCCGGGATGCAGCGAGCGAGCAGCCGGACCGTGACGGTCGATCTCACCTACGGGGACGAGTACTTCGGGCAGGTGGGCCCGTTCGAGGTGGCCCTCGGATGGTGGTCCGCCGTGGACGGCGTCGTCGCACGGGTGACGGAACTGGCCGGAGTGCCGGTGCTGGTGACGCGACTGGTCGACGGGCACAGCGACGACCCCGGCCACGGCGGCCGGGTGCGCTACCACGCCGAGGCGCTCCAGCGGCCGACCGCCCTCGACCCCCGCCCGCCGGCCGGCGAAACGGTTGCTCGCCTGGCGCCCGCCGCCCGGCGCGCCGCCTGGGCCACGCCGGAGGGCCTGCGCGCGGCGCTGACCTGGGCGCAGGCGCGGCTCGCCGCCGTGGGCCGCCCGGCCGCCGCCGCGCGGCAGATCCGCACCTGGAACCTGTCCGCGCTCTTCCGCTTCCCCACCGCCACCGGCACCGACGCCTGGCTGAAGACCACCAGCCCGCGGTTCACCGCAGCGGAGGGGGAGGTCATCGGGCTGCTCGGCGGCGTCGATCCCTCGCTCGTCCCGACCGTCCTCGCCGCCGACCCCGCCCACGGGTGGCTGCTGCTCGACCACGTCCCCGGTGAGGACGGCTGGAGCCCGTCCCCCGGGACCGTCGCGGACGTCGTGCCACGCTTCGTCGCCGCCCAGGCCGCGCTCGCCGAGCGCCCGGCCGCGCTCGCGGGCCTGCGCGACCGTACGCCCGCCGCGCTGCACACCCAGCTCGTGGCGCTGTTGGACCGGCTCCCCGTCGAGACCGACCTGACGGTCGAGGAACTGGACCGGCTGCGGGAGTTCGCCGTCGGCCTGCCCGCGCTGCTGGCGGAGCTGGCCGCCTGCGGGCTCCCGGAGACGCTGCTGCACGGCGACTTCCACCCCGGCAACTGGCGCACGAACGACGGCAGCCCAGTCGTGGTCGACTACGCCGACGCCTGCCTCGGCCACCCGGCCCTGGACGGCCTGCGCCCCCGGGCCTACCTCACCGCGGAGGCCTGGCGGCACCACGCCGGGGTGTGGACGGCAGCCTGGCGCCGGCACGCCCCGGGCTCGGACCCGCAGCGCGCCCTCCACCTCGCCGAACCGCTGTACCACCTGTCGTACGCCCTGCGGTACCAGGAGTTCCTCGACCACATCGAGCCCAGCGAACGCCCGTACCACGAGGGCGACCCGGCAGCCGAACTCCGCGCCGTGCTCGCCTGCGGGCGCCGGGCGGGACGCGAGCTCCCAGGGCAGGAGGTTTCGACCCGCTGATTGTGGTCAGCCGCTGGGCACCGAAGGACGAGGGAGGACCTGATGTCAACCGGGACCCTCATCGCGATCATCGTCCCCGTGGTGGCCGTGCTGCTCCTGGCCACCGCGGTGCTGTGGTACGTGAACCGCCGGCGCCGACTGCAGCAGCGGTTCGGCCCGGAGTACGAGCGCGCCGTCCGCCGTGCCGGTAGCCACCGGTCCGCCGAGCAGGATCTGCGGGAGCGGGAACGACGCCACGACCAACTGAGGATCACGCCGCTGCCGCCGGACACGAGACGGCAGTACACCGAGGACTGGACGCGGGTCCAGCAGGAGTTCGTCGACCGGCCGGGCGAAGCCGTCCAGCACGCCGACCGGCTGGTCACCCTGTTGATGCACGACCGCGGCTATCCCACCGAAGGCTACGAACAACAGCTCCGGGACCTGTCCGTCGATCACGGGCGGACGCTGGAGCACTATCGCAAGGCCCACGCGATCAACGACTCGGCCCGACGGGACGACGCCACCACCGAGGAGCTCCGGGGCGCGATGGTGCACTACCGCGCGCTGTTCGCAGAGCTCCTGAACGGTGACGAGCCCCCGGACCGGGGTGCCGGGGCCGAAAGGAGATGACCGGGATGTCGCACATGCACTTCGACGACAAGGGGCGGATGACCGCCGAGAACACCGCCGCCGCCGAGGAGGAACAGCGGACCGGGCCCGCTGAGGACGCCGCCGCGGTGTTCGGCTCCGAGGAACGCGGGGAAGGCGGGGAACGCGAGGAACGCGGGGAACGCGAAGAACCCGGGGAATCCGAGGAAGGCGGGGAAGGCGGGGAACGCGAGGACCGAGGGGAATCCGAGGAACCGGAGGAGGGCGCGCAACGAGCCGTCTTCCCGGGCGAGGCCACCGAGGCCACCGGGCGACCGCCCGAGGAGGCGGCCGAGCACCGGGCACCGGCCGAGGAGGGCAAGGCCCCGGAGCGGCCGGACGCCGACCGCAGTCCCGACGCCGACCGCAGCCCCGACGGCGAACCGCTGCTGCCGGCCGAGGAGGCCCGGGAACTGCGCGAACGCTGGCAGCAGGTGCAGACGGACTTCGTCGACGATCCCCGGGAGGCCGTCCACTCGGCCGACGCCCTCGTCGCCGACCTCATGCAGCGGCTGTCCGAATCCTTCGCCGACCGCCGCAGCAGTCTGGAGAGCCAGTGGAACCGCGGTGACGAGGTCGAGACCGAGGAACTGCGGGTCGCCCTCCAGCAGTACCGCACGTTCTTCAACCGCCTGTTGCACAACTGAGGGAGGAGGACCGTCTCCCCCGGCATAGACTGCCCGGGTGGAACGCACGCCCCCGGTGCCGCGGCCGGTGCCGTCGCCGGTGTCGCCCGAGCTGCCGTTGCAGGAGCTGGAGTGCTTCTCCGTCCTGGTGCACCAGTTGCACTTCGGGCGGACGGCGGAGCTGCTCGGCGTCTCGCAGGGGCGGGGCTCGCAGCTGATCAAGCGGTTGGAGGGCCGGGTCGGTGCGCCGGTGTTCGAACGGACCAGCCGCCGGGTCGAGTTGACCGAGCCGGGCTCATCGATCCGGCCGGCCCGGCGAGCCGTCCGTCCGGCCCGGCGAACCCCGGTGCCGCCTGCCGCACCCGCGGCGGGCGACACCGGGGCCGGTCACTCCACCGGGGCGATCCGGTACCCGCCGTGCGCCGAGTGGAGGGCCAGTGCCTCGACCGGGCAGTACTCCACCGCCTCGGCCAGCCCGTCCGTCAACTCCGCGCCGCCGTCGGCATATCGGTCGACCGGCCGGGCCCGTCCGTCGGCGTCCAGGGCCAGTGATTCGGGGGCACTCAGGGCGCACATCCCGGAGCCGATGCAGCGGTCCCGGTCGACCCGGACCACCACGGCCTCCGCACCGGAGGAGCCCGTCACCAGATGACCCGCAGCGAGTCGGGGCTGCGGGTGAGCAGCCCGCGCCGCCAGTCGACGTCCTCGACCGGGTCGGCCATCCGCAGCGCGGGCAGCCGCCGGGCGAGCCGGTGCAGGGCCAGTTCGAGCTCCATCCGGGCCAGCCAGGCGCCCAGGCAGTGGTGCGGTCCGGCGCCGAAGGTGAGCATCGGCGCGGCCAGCGGGGAGAACAGCTCGGTGCGCAGGTCCCCGGTGAAGACCTCCGGATCCTGGTTGGCGGCGCCGGTGTCGGCGGCGACGACGCTGCCGGCCGGGATGACCACCCCGCCGATCTCGACGTCCTCCACCGTGCGGCGCAGCAGCCCGGGCATGTGCTCCGTGACGTCGCCGAGCGGGACGGCCCGCAGGATCTGCTCGGTCGCGGCGGCGGCGCTGGCCTCGTCGGAGGCGAGCCGCTGCCAGGCGTCCCGGCCGTCCTGGAGCAGGTAGACCAGGGCGTTGCCGAGACTGGTCATGGTGGTCTCGTGCCCGGCCACCACCAGGCCGATGACCAGCGCGACCAGCTGGCCCTCGGTGATCGAGCCGTCCTCGGCGGCGGCCGCGAGCAGGCTGCTGACCAGGTCCTCGCCCGGGTCGGCGCGGCGCTCGGCGATCACCTCGGCGCCGAAGGCGGCGAACTCGGTCATCGCGGTGCCGATCGCCTCGGCGCTGAAGGCGGTGGTGGAGAGCGCGTGGTCGCTCCAGTGGGCCAGCCGCTTGCTGTCGAGGTTGTCCAGGCCCATCAGCCGGCTGATCACCGCGACCGGCAGCGGCCGGCTGTAGGCGGCGACGATGTCGGCGGGGGAGCCCCGGTCGATCAGTTCGTCGATCAGCGACTCGACCACCGAGGCCACCCAGGGCTTCCAGCGGGCGATCGCGCGCGGGGTGAACGCCCGCTGCACGGTGCGGCGCAGCCGCTGGTGCTCGGTGCCGTCGATGTTCAGCATGCTCTGCGGATCGTCCAGGATGTTCGGCGTGACCATGAGCGGCGGGGCGTCCGGCGCGTAGAGCGGGGCGCGGCCCAGGCGCGGGTCGGTCAGCACCTGCCGGACGTCGGCGTGCCGGCTGACCAGCCAGACCGGGGTGCCGGTGGGCAGCGCGGCGAGTCGGGGCGGGCCGGGTTCCAGGTGGCGCAGGCAGTGCATCGGGGGGAGCGGGGCGGTGCCGGTGCCGGCACCGGTCGCACTGTTCTCGGTGGACATCCGTACTCCAGACTCCAGGGCAGGGACCGCGGGGGCGGCCCGACGGGGGGGTGGATCCGGGGTTCGTGCGGGGACGGGTGGTTCGGCCGGGGCGGCTCGACTCGGGGCCGGCGGTGCGGGTGGCGCGGGGAACGACGTGGCGCGGTGGTTCCGGGGTGCGGCGGACCGGTTGGTGCGGTGGTGCCGGGGAGGCGCGGGCCCGCGTGCGGGATGGCGCGAAACGTGCGGGGGCGTACGGTCGGTGCGCGCCCGGCACGTGCGGCGCGCGGTGGCGTGCCGTCAGATGGGACGGATGTGCTGTGCGTGGTCGCGTGGACCGTCTCTGCTACGACCGTACGTGGGTGGCGGGGCGTCCGTCAGCGGCACTTCCAGCCAACGGCGGTGCTTTCCGGGCAGTTCGTGGCACGCTGACGAGCGCTCAGCGCGAGCCGCGCGCCCCCTGGAGCCGGACCGCGCGGGATCGGGCGCCGCGTGAGCCGTGGTCAGGCGGCGGATATGCCCGCGGCACGTGTCGGATACCCTTCGTGGGCGGACGCACCGGAGTGCTTCTAGAGTTCTCCTGCAGTCGCTCGTCGCAGGTCACGCCGGTGCAGAGCCGCACCCGGCCGACGGAGGTGGAATCGGATGGCCCAGCAGGTCAAGGCAGTCATCGCGCGTGCCAAGGGCGCGCCCGTGGAGGTGACCACGATCGTGGTGCCGGACCCGGGGCCGGGCGAGGCGGTGGTCCGGATCCAGGCGTGCGGCGTCTGCCACACGGACCTCCACTACCGCGAGGGCGGCATCAACGACGAGTTCCCGTTCCTGCTCGGCCACGAGGCCGCGGGCATCGTTGAGTCGGTCGGCGAGGGCGTGACCGAGGTCGAGCCCGGCGACTTCGTCATCCTCAACTGGCGTGCGGTGTGCGGCCAGTGCCGCGCCTGCAAGCGCGGGCGTCCGCAGTACTGCTTCAACACCCACAACGCCAAGCAGAAGATGACGCTGCTGGACGGCACCGAGCTGTCCCCGGCGCTGGGCATCGGTGCCTTCGCCGAGAAGACCCTGGTCGCGGCCGGGCAGTGCACCAAGGTCGACCCGGCCGCCGAGCCGGCCGTCGCCGGCCTGCTGGGCTGCGGCGTGATGGCGGGCCTCGGCGCCGCGATCAACACCGGCAACGTCGGCCGCGGCGACACCGTCGCCGTGATCGGCTGCGGCGGCGTCGGCGGGGCGGCGGTGATGGGCTCCCGGCTGGCCGGCGCCTCCGAGATCATCGCGGTGGACATCGACGACCGCAAGCTGGAGACCGCCCGCAAGCTCGGCGCCACCCACACCGTCAACTCCCGCACCACCGACCCGGTCGAGGCGATCCGCGAGCTGACCGGCGGCAACGGCGCGGACGTCGTGGTGGAGGCCGTCGGCCGCCCGGAGACGTACCAGCAGGCCTTCTACGCCCGCGACCTCGCCGGCACCGTCGTCCTGGTCGGTGTGCCGACGCCCGAGATGACCCTCGAACTGCCGCTGCTGGACGTCTTCGGCCGCGGCGGCGCGCTCAAGTCCTCCTGGTACGGCGACTGCCTGCCCTCCCGGGACTTCCCGATGCTGATCGACCTGTACCTCCAGGGCCGCCTGGACCTCGGCGCCTTCGTCACCGAGACCATCGCGCTCGACGCGGTGGAGCAGGCCTTCGAGCGCATGCACCACGGCGACGTCCTCCGCTCGGTGGTGGTGTTCTGATGGCCGCCCGGATCGACCGGCTGGTCACCGCCGGGACCTTCGAACTCGACGGCGGCAGCTGGGAGGTGGCGAACAACGTCTGGATCGTCGGCGACGACGAGGAGGCGGTGGTGATCGACGCCGCGCACGACGCCGACGCCATCGAGGCCGCGCTCGGCGGGCGCCGGCTGCTGGCGATCGTCTCCACCCACGCCCACAACGACCACGTCGACGCCGCCCCGGCCCTGGCCGAGCGCACCGGCGCGCCGATCCTGCTGCACCCGGACGACCTCCCGCTGTGGAAGCTCACCCACCCCGAGCGGCTCCCGGACGGCGAACTCACCGACGGCCAGCGGATCGAGGTGGCCGGCACCGAGCTGACCGTGCTGCACACCCCCGGCCACGCGCCCGGCGCGGTCTGCCTGTACGCGCCCGGGCTCGGCACCGTGTTCACCGGCGACACCCTGTTCCAGGGCGGCCCGGGCGCGACCGGCCGCTCGTTCTCGCACTTCCCGACCATCATCGACTCGATCCGGGAACGGCTGCTCTCCCTCCCAGCCGACACGGTGGTGCGCACCGGCCACGGCGACCCGACCACGATCGGAGCCGAGGCCCCGGCCCTGCCGGAGTGGATCGCCCGCGGCCACTGATCTCCGTGCCGGCACGGCCCCCGGGAGTTGATCGTTTCCCGGGGGCCGTACCATCGCGATCATGGCCCACGACCCGCGCGACCTCGACGACGCCTTCCTCGCCTTCTGGCGCGAGCGGCACATCTCCACCCTGACCACCACCCGCCCCGACGGCACCCCGCACGTGGTGCCGGTCGGCGTCACCTTCGACCCGGCGACCGGAACGGCCCGGGTCATCACCAGCCGCACCAGCCGCAAGGCCCGCAACGTGGCGGCCGCCGGGCCCGAGGGCCTGCCGGTCGCGGTCTGCCAGGTCGACCGGGCCCGCTGGTCCACCCTGGAGGGCGTCGCCGTGGTGCGCGAGGAGCCCGAGCAGGTCACCGACGCCGAGCGCCGCTACGCCGAGCGCTACCGCACGCCGCGGGAGAACCCGGACCGGGTGGTCATCGAGATCGCCGTCGAGCGCGTCCTCGGCCGCGCCTGACTCCTTGCTCCTTACTCCGCGAGTGCCGGGGCGATCCGGCGCAGCACCGACGGCCAGCCCTGCCCCATCCCGTGGTGGGCCTGCCGGCCCATCGGGGTGTCCAGGTCGAACCCCGCGTGCTCCAGCAGCAGCCGCGTCCCGTGCCCCTCGGGCACCAGCCGCCAGGTCACGGTGGTGTCCAGCGAGCCCGCGCCGAAGCCGTACCGCAGCAACCGCTCCACCTCCACCTCGACCACCTCGCACGGCTGCTGCCCCCACGGCCCCATGTCCAGGGTGAACCGGTGTCCGACCACCGCCTTCACGTCTCCGGCGGCCCACCACCGCGCGTGCAGCTCCGGATCGGTCAACGCCTCCCACACCCGCGCCGGCGGGTACGGCAGGAACTCGTCGCAGTGGATCGCGGCCTTCTCGGTCATGAACTCTCCTCGTCCAGGAGCCCGTGCAGCGAACGCATCCGCGCCCACCAGTAGTGCTCGTACGGGTAATGCGTCCCCCTGACCTGCGGAAACCGTATTCACCAGTTTTCCCTGGTCAGCAGCGTTTTCACCCCTCGTGTGCCCGGAAAGTGCCCTGTGATGGCTCTCTCCGGAGGCGCTCGTCAGCTCTCCTTCTCGAGGACATCGCGCAGCGATCGCATCCGCTGTCTCCAATACCGCTCAAACGGATGGAGCCACTCCTCGACCTCGGCGAGCGGATCGGGCTCCAAGTGGTAGTACCGATGCCGTCCGCGTGGCTCCTCGCGCACTAGCCGGGCACTCTTGAGCACCGCCAGGTGCTCGGAGACTGCCGGTCTGCTGAGTTCGAAGTCGCCCGCCAGCTCGCCAGCCGCGCGAGGCCCGCTCCGGAGGCTTTCCAGCAACCTGCGCCGCACCGGGTTGGCCAGCGCACTGAAGACGTCGACGTCCGCCATGACCCCATCATGCGTCGGGGATTCCCGACACGTCAACTTCTTCCGACCTGTGACGCGCTCTGGCGGACGATGGGGGGTGGCGGGGTGCGGGCCGCCAGGGTCGATGGGCCCCGGTGGTTCGGCTGATTGCCATGTGGTGGAACTTCATCGGCCGATCCGGTGAGGAGATCGTACAGGCGCGGAACGACTGGGAGAAGGGCTCGCGATTCGGTGAAGTCCATGGCTACGACGACGCCCGGTTGCGGGCCCCAGAGCTCCCGTCGATCCCACTGAAGGTGCGCGGACGAATGCGCTGACCTGTGGAAACGTCGCTTGCGGATTGTGTCTGGTGCTTGCTGGCCGGTGCACCCCGGGCGCGCCTCAGGCCCTGGCGTGAGGCGCGCCCCAACGTCGTGCGGGCCGCTCTGGAGGCTCGAAATGAGGGCTTGCCGATTCTCATGTTTGGCCACGCGTGACAGGGTCTATCGGATTGATGCGGTTCAGGCACGGTTCCGTGAAGTCGATCGTGCTTCCGTGCGCTCGGTGACGCTCCGTCCTATCCGGGTGGATGCTGACCGCGTGTGAGGTGAACTCCTTTCTGCTTCCGCATCTCGTGGGCATGCGGATCGAGTGCAAGGAGGTGCGGGACGGCCGCGTGGTGATCGAGGCATCGACGCCGGAGGCCGTGCCCGTGCCGTGTCCAGACTGCGGGGCGCCGTCCGATCGGGTGCACAGCCGGTACGGACGGAGGCTGGCGGACTATCCGGTGACCTGCCCGGCCCGATCGGCAAGCACGTTCCGCTGGCCGTCGTGGTCGTTCGCGACTACGCGCTCCAGGTGAGCAGGGACAGAGTCGCGGGCCCGATCTACTGGCACCGGCCGGCATCCGACGGTGGCTGGGGGTGGGGAGACGCCAATTAGCCACCCTGAAGGACGGTGGCCGACGCTGAGGTCTGCTGGGGCGGCGCAGGCGTTCGGTGAAGTCAAAGGCAGGCGACGCAGCAAGTCCGCCCCCGGTACTAGTGATGGGAGGCGGACTTGCGTTCCAGGGGTGTTTGGTCAGTGCTTGAGGGCATCCTTTGCCTTCTGGCCAGCCTGGAGCATGTCACCCTTCACCTGCTCGGCTTTGCCCTTGGCCGTGAGGGTCTCGTTTCCGACGGCCTTGCCGGCGGCTTCCTTTGTCTTTCCCTTAACGGTCTCTGCCGTGTGTTCTATCTTCTTACCTGCGCCCATGACCATCCTCCTCATGAGCCCGGTTACCTGCACCGCGTCTGCCCCGTATCGGCACCTTTACGCCCGAAAGCTATGGAGCGCGCTGGCCGTCGACCCACATGGGTCAGGGTCATCCGCGGCCCGCACCACGGTCCCGGAGCCAGCCGCGCGGCGTCCTCCGGATCTGGTCAACGGTTGGGCTGACATTGGTGCTGGCAGCTGCGGCCGCCGTACCCAGCCGACTGTCCCCCAGCCCGGAAGGCCCAGGCATGAACCCCGTCGAACGCACCCTCCGCGCTCTCGACCGTGCCCAGCAGCACCACGCGGTCCCGGGAATGGTCGTCGGCGTGATCAAGAAGTACGGAGATGACCGCGGCAGTCTGCTCACAGCCCTGATCGCCTACTACGGGTTCATGGCCCTGATCCCGCTGCTGCTCCTGCTCAGCACCATTCTCAGCTTCATCCTCCACGGACACCCCGGCGCCCAGAAGACCATCGTCAACTCCGCGCTCGTCGACTTTCCCATCATCGGCGATCAGCTCCGCCAGAACGTCCACTCCGTCCAGGGCAGCGGCCTCGCCCTCGTCGTTGCCCTCCTCGGCCTGGTATATGGCGCGCTCGGTATCGCCCAGGTCCTTCAGCACGCCATGGCCGAGGTCTGGAACGTGCCCGGAGTGGTCCGCCCCGGCTACTTCCCGCGCCTGGCCCGCAGCCTGCTGCTGTTCAGCACCCTCGCCGTGGGCCTGCTACTCGCCACGGCCGCCGCTACCCTCGTCGCCACCACTCTTGGCGGGCTGGCCGCCCACATCGGCGCCCTCGTCCTGTCCGCCTTGCTCAACACGGGCCTGTGCCTGGCCTGCTTTCGCATCCTGACTCCCAAGATCATCTCCACTCGCGCCCTGCTGCCCGGATGTGCGATCGCCGGGCCTTTGTTCACCGTCCTGCAGGCCTTCGGTGCCGTCCTCGTGGCCCACCAGCTGCGCCACGCCACAGCTGTCTACGGGTTCTTCGCAACCGTGATCGGCCTGCTCTCCTGGCTCGCTCTGGCCGCGACGATCACCGTGTACGCGGCCGAGACCAACGTGGTTCTGCACCGGCGACTGTGGCCGCGAAGCATTCTGCAGCCACCGCTCACCGAGGCAGACGAGAAAGTCCTGGAATCCATCGCGAACCAGGAAGAACGCCGCCCCGAGCAGCACGTCGACGTCGACTTCGACGATGACAATGCGTCCCCCGAGGACGGGCGGCCGCACCAAGGCGACACCTGACCCGTAAGGTTGGGACCAGTCGTAGGCCCCAACGAAATGCTTACGAAAGCATTTACTGGCCGGGGCCCGAGACTCCGGGCGGCCTGATCTCTAGGCCGGTCCTTCGTGCAAGAGATCGCTATGGCGGGCATGGAGTGGGGAGATCCGGGGAGTCCTCGGCTCCGCCCTGGTCGACGAACGTGGTCACCGGAGCAACCCCCGCGAGCGCGGGGCCCACCCGTAGAGGGCGCCGGCCAGGGCGAGCCAGCGGCTGGTCCGGGCCTGTGGCGTCGGGAGCGCCACTGGGGCCAGTGCAGGATGTGGTCGGTGCTTGGGTTTCGGCGCCCAGGCCGGCGGCTGGCCTGGGCGGCCATGTCCCTGACACGATCGGGGGGCCGGTCCGCGCCTGGTGGGCCTGGCGAGCCGTCGCCTTCGGCTTCCCGGCTGGAGGATGGCCAGGGGCAGGAGCAACGCCACCTCGCTGCCAGCTGCAAGCCGGGTGGCTGCTCGCCTCCGCCGCGGGCTCGGCAGTCGGGCCGGTGCGCAGTGCGGGTTGGCTGCCCCGGGGCCGGTCAGTGGGCTTCCTCCACGTACTCCTCATCCTCCTCTTCCGGTTGTTCGTCCTCTTCCCCGTAGTCGCGATCGTCGTACTCGTCGTCGTACTCGTCCTCGGGCTCCTCCTCTTCCTCGTCGTACTCGCCCTCGGGCTCCTCCTCTTCCTCGTCGTACTCACCCTCGGGCTCTTCTTCCTCGTCGTCGTACTCCTCCTCGGGCTCCTCCTCTTCGTCGTATTCGTCTTCTCCGAGCCGGTCGTCCTCGGCGGCTTCGTCTTCCATCGCCTCCTCGTGCGTGCGCACCACCTCGCCGTCGCGGATCTCACCGCGCCAGCCTTGGGCTTCGTCGTTGGACAGGGAGACGTGCCGCTGGAAGTTCTTGAAGTCGAGGCGGAGGCGCCGGCCCTGGGCGCGCCAGATGTTGCCGGTCTTCTCGAAGAAGCCGTTGGGGTAGTACTCGACGACGAGGACGATGCGGGTCAGGTTCGGGGTGAGCTCGTGGAAGCTGACGACCCCCCGAGTGCTGCCCTTGGCTCCTTCGGAGGTCCACACGATGCGCTCGTCCGGGATCTGCTCCTGGACCGTTGCCTTGAAGCTGCGTTTAGAGGGTCCGACTTTCACCTTCCAGTCGGTGGTGACTTCATCGCCCTGTGAAACGCTCTGCACACCCTTCGCGAAGCCGCTGAAATCCTCGTACTGCGTCCAGTGGTCGTAGGCGGTGCGCACAGGGACGCCGACATCCAGTGCCTCCACGATGTTCATCGTCTTCTTGCCCGCCTTGCGGCCGGGCTTGCCGCCTCCCCCGAACGTCTCCTTGGCCTTGTCGACGAGGTTGTCCTTGATGCTCTTAGCCTTCTCGCCCATGAAGGCCTTGAGCGGGGAGTCACCCTGCAGGACACGGGAACCGACCTTGGGCAGGACGCCTCCGTTCTGGGCGACGTCACCAAGGGTGTCGGTGAGGTCGGAGACCTTCTCAGCCGCCTTCTCCACCAGGTGCTCCAGCTGGGCGCCGAGGAAGTTGACGACTTCTTCACGTAGCTGGTCGACTCCCGACCCGGCTGCGGACCTATCTCCCGTGGCGGCCATGGCTCACCTCCGCCGGGTCCGCGTTGACGGCTTGGCAGCGGTGCTTTTGCTCGCCGCGGTCCTTTTCGCTGCGGTCTTCTTCGCTGCGGTCTTCTTCGCCGGCGTCGGCGCTTTCTCGCGCGCGGGCTTGGATGCGGCGGTCTTCGACGTCGTGGCGCGGGCCGACGACTTCTTCGCCGCTGGCGGACTCTTGGCCGTGGTCTTCTTCCCCGCCGGTGCGGCCTTCCTGACGGGTCGGCGGGCGGCGGTCTTCGGCGCGCTGGTGCTCGGCGCCGTGCGGGAGGAGCGCGGCTGGTCACCGGCGGGTTCGGCGGTGCGGCGTCGCCGGGCCGGTTTCGCCGGACGAGTTTCCACGGGCTCGGGCTCCTCCTCGGGCTCCTCCTCGGGCTCCTCCTCGGGCTCCTCCTCGTACTCTTCCTCCTCCTCCGGCTCCTCGTCCCATTCCTCCTCCGCGGCTTCGGCCTCGTACGGTTCCTCCTCGTCCTGCCCCTCGTCCGGCTTCGGTTTTCCGATGTTGAGCGTGCGCTCCCTGAGCGAGTCGGCCAGCTCACCGATGCGCCGGTCGGCGGCCGCGGCGACGGCCTTCTTGCCTGTTTCCAGCAGTTCGCCGCGGATCTGTTTGTTCAGCTCGGCCACCTGCGGGACCTCGGCGAGCTTGCGTAGGCCTTCGGTGGCGAGCTGGCGCGGATCCAGACCAAACCGGCGCCCGGCGAGGTAGGTGGCGGCCGCGAACGCGAGACGCCCCTTCTTCGCGCGCCCGAGTACGTAACCGCCCACGACAGCCGCCGCCAAGGCGACCTTGGTGGTGTCATTCATAGGGGCATCCCTTTCCGGCGATCGCCCCTTCGCGAGTGATCGGCACCAGCGAAGGGGCCGTTCCTTGTCTTTCCGCGCGCGTGATGGCCGGTCTTGTGGTCGGCGCGACGCCGACATGCGGCAACGATCCGCCGCTGCGACGTCGGTCACGGCAGCCCGCGTCGGAAGCGGCGCTGGGAGAACCGGGGATCGTGACCCCGCCGAGCCCGGCAGAAAAGAGCCCAGTTCCCAGTCTGGCATGCCGCGGTGTTCCCGCACCTGGAACCGATGTCGCGCCGAGTGCACGGCCCCGTACTCCACGCCCCACGCCGACCAGCCACCGCGATGCAGGCCTTCGGCGCCGGGGCATGAGGCACAAGTCGACGGCTATATTGGTGCATATCGGGCATATGCGGTAAGTGAATGCTTCTGGAGCGGCTTTCCCCGATCCGGAGAAGGGCATGACCACTGGCAACGAGCACGACGAGGAGCCGAGGAGGGCCAGCGCGCGTCCCACGCGGTCGCCGGGCCGGACGCCACGGCCCCGTCGACGTGTATCCGCGCCACACGCCATGCGCATCGCCGCTCAGCAACTGCAAGACCTCCTTGGACGTGTCCCCGAGTCGGTGTCGGCCCTGAAACCCGTCGAGGGCGGCTGGCAGGCCGACGTGGAGGTGGTGGAGCTGGAACGCATCCCCGAGACGACCAGCGTGCTGGCCAGCTATCGGGTAACGCTCGACGAAGAAGGCGAACTGCAGTCGTACGAGCGGATCCGTCGCTACACCCGGGGACAGGTCGATCGCCCGACCTGACAAACCCTGCGGCGCGATGACCTGCAAGAACGCCCGCGTTCACCGCGAGGGCGGGCCGCGAAGGGAGGCGCCATGACTGTGGTGCCGCAAAGCGCAGCCGGCGTTTCCCGCAGCGGGAACACCGGAAGTCTCTACGACGTCCTTGAGCTGATCCTCGACCGGGGCCTGGTCATCGACGTCTTCGTCCGGGTCTCGCTGGTCGGCATCGAGATCCTCAAGATCGACATCCGCATCGTCGTCGCCAGTGTCGACACTTACCTCCGATTCGCCGAGGCATGCAACCGCCTCGACCTGGAATCCGGGCGCAAAGCGCCCGCTCAGCTCACCGACATCGTGGGTGAGGTCACGGAAGGGGGTGCCCGGGGCAAGAGCAAGGGCGCGCTGAGCGGTGCCGTCGACGCTGTCACCGACGCCCTCCACCTCGGAGACGCCAACGAGGAGGAGGAAGAGGAGGAGGAGCCCGCGCCGAGGCGCACGCGGCCCGCCCGTCGGCCCACCAGACGACGGGAGGAATGAGATGGCCGTCTACGTCTACTCCATCACCGCAGCCGGTCATTCCCACAACCTGACCGGCCTTGACGCGGTCGGTCCCGTCCCAGCAGTCCTACGCTCCCTGCGGGCCGGGCCGCTGGCGGCCGTCGTCAGCGACGCACCTGCGGAACTGCGGCCCAAACGCCGCGACCTGATGGCCCATCAGGCCGTTCAGGAACGCCTCGTCGCCGACGGGGCGGTGCTGCCGCTGCGCTTCGGCCTCACCGCTCCCGACGACGACGCCGTCCGGGCCGCCCTCGACCAGCACCGCGAGGAGTACCTCCAGCGGCTGAGCCACCTGGAGGGCTGCGCCGAGTACCACATCAAGGCCGCCGTCGAGGAGGACGCGCTGCTGCGGCAGATCCTGCGGGAATCGCCCAGAGCCCGGCAGCTCAACGACGACATCAAGGCGGGCAACAGCAACCCCGAGCTGCCGCTCGCCCTCGGCGAACTCGTCACGCGGGAGGTCCTCGCGCGCCAGCAGGCCCTGGCAGCCGGCATCACCGAGGCACTGCGTCCCCACACCCGCGAGGAACTGGCCTCCGAGCCGACCGGGAACGACTTCCTGAACATCTCCTTCCTCGTTGACCAAGAGCACCGAGAGCTCTTCCTCACTGCGGTAAAGGGCCTCGCCGACGAACTCGGCGCCGATTGCGACGTCCGGCTGTACGGCCCCCTGCCCGCCTACAGCTTCGTCTGAAGGACGTGAAGCCATGGGTCTGATCACCCAGATCCTCACCCTCCCGCTCGCGCCGGTGCGCGGCACCGTCTGGGTGCTCGAACGCGTCGTCGAAACCGCCGAGGACGAGTACTACGACCCGGCGCCCGTCGAACACGACCTTGCCGCACTGGAGCGAGCACTCCTGGCCGGAGAGATCGACGAGGAGACCTTCGACCGGCGTGAGGACGAACTCCTCGACCGCCTCGACGAAATCCGGGCCCACACCCAGCACCGCGCACCATGACCGCACAGCAGCCACGCGACCGGGCGGAGGACAGCAGTGAGTGACTCTCTCGCCAACCGTCTGGGCTCGCTGCCCTCCCGGTCCACGCCGCCCTACCAGCCGACCTCCTCCGCCAGTCTCGCCGACATCCTGGAGCGGGTGCTGGACAAGGGCGTCGTCATCGCCGGCGACATCCAGATCAACCTCCTCGACATCGAACTGCTCACCATCAAGCTGCGCCTGCTCATCGCCTCCGTGGACAAGGCCAAGGAGATGGGCATCGACTGGTGGGAACACGACCCCTCACTGTCCTCCCGCGCCGACCACTCCACTTCCCGTCTCGAAGAGGAGAACCAACGCCTGCGCGAACAGATCGAGGCCCTGCGCGCGGACGCCGCCCTACCGCCCGTCAGCGCTCCGGAGGCAACCACGCCGCGCCGCCGTCCGGCCAAGCGGCCCACCGCTCACCCACGACCCGGTCCAGGTGACACATGAGCGACGCCTCCCTCACCTACGCCTACGCCGTCGCCCGCGACCGCACCCCCGCCCTGGCCGCCGAGGCGGGCACCCTCACCGGCGTCGCCGGAGCACCCGTCCGCCTCCTGACTCCCGACCGCACCACCACCCCGGTGGCCGTCGTCAGCCACGTCCCCGCCGAGGACTTCCACGAAGCGGCCCTGCATCGGCATCTGGAGGACCTCGGCTGGCTCGAAGCCCTGGCCCGGGCCCACCATGGCGTCATCGAAGCGCTGGCAGCGCACACAACCGTCCTCCCACTGCGCCTGGCCACCGTCTACCTCGACGACGACCGGGTACGCGCGATGCTCGACGACAACCAGAAACTGTTCCTGGACGGCCTGGAACGCCTGCGTGGCCATGTGGAGCTGGGCGTCAAGCTCTACATCGAGGCCGAACCCCGGCCCCCCGCCGCAACGGATGCCCCGCCTGATCCGGCGCTCAGTCCGGGACGCGCCTACCTCCGCCGCCGCCGTACGGAGCAGGACGCCCGCCACGACGCCCACCGGGCGGCCGAAGAGGCGGCACAACGGATCGCAGTGAGCGCCCGCGCCCACGCGGTGCAGTGGGCACGTCACCGCGTCCAGGAAGGCGAACTGGCAACCGGCCCCGGTCAGAACGTGGTCAACGACGCCTACCTCGTGCCCGCGGACCATGTCCGCGCGTTCCGTGAGGAGACCATGCACGCCACCGACGGTCTTCCCGGCCTGCGGGTCGATGTCACCGGTCCGTGGGCCCCCTACTCCTTCGCCACCCTCACCCCTCCCGAACGCGGCACGGCGAGTGCACCGTGAACCCTTCAGGAAACACCCCGGCTCCGACCAGCGGCGCGTCCCCGCCGCAGCAGCAGGTCGCCCTCATCGACCTCCTGGACCGGCTGCTCAGCGGCGGAGTGGTCGTCACCGGTGACCTCGTCCTGTCCGTCGCCGACATCGACCTCGTACGGATCTCGCTGCGCGCCCTCATCACGTCGATCAGCGAGCGCACGGCCGCCCCCTGGGCGGCGCACGCCCCATCCGAAGAGTGGGGGACGCGGTGACCACCGACAGGCCACCCCGTCCGGACCGCCGCCAAGAGGTGGCCCAGGCCGCCACACGCGCGTTCCGCGTTTTGCCGGCCACCAGGAGCGATCAGGCAGCCACAGGCCGGGGCCGCCCGCCCCATGCACCCCGAAGGATCACGACCAGCCCCGAGACCGTCGAACGGGACCTGATGAAGCTCGTCCTCACCCTCGTCGAACTCCTCCGACAGCTCATGGAACGGCAGGCCCTGCACCGGGTCGAAGCCGGCGACCTCACCGAGGAGCAGGAGGAGAACCTCGGAGCCACCCTCATGGCGCTACACGAGCGCATGAACGACCTGTGTGCCCGCTACGGGCTCACCATGCAGGACCTCAACCTCGACCTCGGACCGCTCGGCCCTCTCCTCCCGCCAGACGAACCGCAGTAGTCCCGTCCTGCGCCGCAGTGCAGATAACCGTGGAAGGCGCAGGCCCGGACACCGGGCCGTGCCCTTGGTCCCGTCAGGACAGAACCGCGTCCGCCACCTTCTTGAGCGCGCTGGGCGTCTCGGGCCGGCGGGGCGCCTTGTCGCGCGCTTCGATCAGACGGGCTACACAGCACCGCGCATGCCTTGAGGAAGCCGAACGGAGGACGGACTCTGCTCACATGCCGCAACCAGGTCGGCCTGACCTCCCACGGCTCCCTTCGCCTGCCTGGAAGCGGCCAGCCGAGCGTGATCCACCGTTGCGTGATTCATCGGCTTCCCCTGGGAGGACCTGGGCCCTGCACGGGGTGATGGCGCTACTGCCAGCCGCCGCCACGGTGTTGCTGGCGGCAGGTACGCCCGGCGGCGAGGGCCTGGTCGATCAGCCCACACACGCGGGGCAGGTCGGCCACGTCGAACATCGCGGCGGCGGGCAGGGCCAGAGCGAGGGCGGCTACCGCGCCGACAGCCACCGCTTCGATCACGGCCAGGTCGACGGGCGGGTGGCTGCGCCGGGCGCCGAGCAGCACGTAGCCGTCGAGGTGTGAGCGGGTCTGCCAATCGACGCCGCCCAGGTAGCCGTCCCCGGGATCCAGGTCGCTGCCGACTCGGGCGACCGCTTCGGCGAACTGGTGCAGGACCCGGCCGTGCGCGGGGTCAGGCTGCCGGTCGGCGAGCTGGCCTACCCAGGCCGCGGCCCTCGCCGTGCAGGCGGCGACCGCGGCCAGCACGTCCCCGTCGTACCCGCTCGGCCCACCGGCGACCGAGTCGGCCCCGTCTTCTCCCAGGCCGGGAACGCCGGGCAGGCCGGCCCAGGACATGGAATGGCTCATGCCCTTGCAACGGCCCACTGCGGCCCGAGGTCACGCCTGTACGGCACTCGATGCTGGGGTCCCGTGAGCCGAGGCCGGCAAACAGTGCCCGTGCAGGGGTGTTGTCTCCCATCGGCCGCTGGCACCCAGGGCGGCTCCATCCCCACTGCCACCCCCAGCACGTCCGGCAACGCCGCCACCCCCACGGACACCCCGACCTACATCCAGGTCCAGTAAGCGCAGCGCCCACGCCCACCGGCGCGGTCCCGGACCAACCGCACCGGACCACATCCGGTGCATGCCTGCGGGCAATCCGGGCAGCCGCTCCGGGGACAGGCCGTTGCGGAAACGGAGGGAGATCGCAATGAGCGCCTCGGACAAGGCCTCGAACCTCGGTGACAAGGTCAAGGGCAAGGTCAAGGAGGCCGTAGGCAAGGCGGTCGGCAACGAACGCCTGGAAGCCGAGGGCAAAGGCGACCAAATCAAAGGTGACGTGAAGCAGGCCGGCGAGAAGGTCAAGGACGCCTTCAAGGACTGACCGCGCCACCCGTTGGAGGGAAGGGCTGAACACCTCAGGAGAAGGAGTGCCCAGCGATCCGGGCCGTGTTCGCGGGTGCGCGGGCGTTCACCCGTGCGGACCACACGGCGCGGCCCGGGCGGCGCATGGCCGTGGCCGTCAGGGGACTGGTCAGCCGCCCGCTGTGGCTGGCCGGTGCTGAATCTTCGCCGGTTGCGGGCACGCCGCGGGTGGGGCGAGATGGCCGAGGGGTCGCGTGCCTGCCTGCCCAAGGGCTGGCGCGCGGGTCCGGTTCAGCAGACCGACGAGTAAGGAGTGGGTTGGTTATGAGCAGGGTCCAGGAGACGATCGACGTCGACGTGCCGATCAGCACCGCGTACAACCAGTGGACGCAGTTCGAGCAGTTCCCGATGTTCATGGAGGGCGTCGAGGAGATCACGCAGATCGACGACCGCCACAACCGCTGGAAGACGAAGATCGCCGGTGTCAGCCGGGAGTTCGACACCGAGATCGTCGACCAAGTCCCGGACGACCACGTGGCGTGGCGCACGGTCACGGGCGAGGTGAAGCAGTCCGGCATGGTGTCCTTCCAGCCTCTGGACGCCGGCCACACCCGGATCGTGATGTCGATGGACTACCAGCCCGAGGGGCTGGCGGAGAAGGCCGCCGACATGGTGAACATGCTCGACCGGCAGGTGAGGGGCGACCTGAAGCGCTTCAAGAACTTCATCGAGAAGCGCGGCAGCGAGACTGGCGGCTACCGCGGCAAGCTCTGACCCGGCAGCAGTGTGAGGGCCCCGGCTGGCGGCGGATCCCGCCCGCCGGGGCCGTCCGGCTTTGTCGGGCGGGTGGGGGTGCTGGGCCGGGCCGCCGCAGGGACGCATGCCGGAGCCGGGCCGGAGCACATGAAGGCCGGCCAGGGGCCCGGGCGGCCTCCGAGAACCGCAGCCGACCCACCCGAGTGGCACCACCCTCGCCGGCGCCCTCTCTCCAGCAGCAGCCGTTGCACGGTGGCGGGGTCGAGCCGGGGGACCTGGCGCCGGTCGGCACCGAAGACTGCGGCGCCCTTGCGAGCCGTGGGACTCCCGACATGTCAACTTCTTCCGACATGTTGAGTGGGGACCGGGAGCGTCACGGAAGGCCCGTCCTCGAGCTCCCGGTCGAGGTGCCAGAGCCGGACGACGCCGTCCGCCCCGCCGGTCAGTGCGAGGACGCCGTCCGCGCTGACGGCGAAGGCCGTGGTCGGCTCGGCCCGGATCGTGCGGACCTGTGCGCCCACCGCGGTGTCCCAGACCGTCAGGGAGATCAGTTGCGGGACGGTCAGTTGCGGGACGGTCAGTTGAGGGCGGTGACGACGGCCTTGGTGGCCTCGGCGATCAGGGCGTCGTCGGAGGTGGCATCGGGCTTGCCCCGGTCGGACAGGACGACGATGACGACCGGGCTGCGGCCGCCGGACGGCCAGGCGACGGCGACGTCGTTGCGGGTGCCGTAGCCCGCGGTGCCGGTCTTGTCGCCGATCTTCCAGTCGGCGGGCACGCCCGCGCGGATGTAGGGGCCGCCGGTGGTGTTGCCGAGCAGCCAGTCGGTCAGCAGCCGGCGGCGGTCGTCCGTCAGGACGTCGCCGAGGACGTAGCGGCGCAGGTCCGCGGCGAAGGCGTGGGGGGTGCTGGTGTCGCGGGGGTCGCCCGGGGTGGCCTCGTTCAGGGTGGGTTCGGTGCGGTCGACGTTGGTGGTCGGGTCGCCGAGGTCGCGCAGGGCCCGCTGGACGGCCTCCGGGCCGCCGAGTTCGGCCATCACCAGGTTGGCGGCAGTGTTGTCGCTGTACTGGATGGCGGCGGCGGCCAGATCGCGCACCTTCATGCCGGTGGCCACGTGCTGGGAGGTGATCGGCGCCCACGCCAGCACGTCCTCCTGCCGGTACCCGACGACCTTGTCCAGTTCCTGGTCGGTCGCCCCGCGCAGCAGGGCACCGGCGGCGAGCGACTTGATCGTGGACGCGAACGCGAAGCGCTCGTCGGCGCGGTGGGCGACCTCCCGGCCGCTGCCGGTGTCCACCGCGTACACGCCGAGGCGGGCGCCGAAGTGCCGCTCGAGTTCCTCGAAGGCGGCCTCGGTCGTGCCGGCGGAGGCCGTGCCGGTGGTGGCGGTGTCGGCGGCGGTCGCGGGCGCCGCCGCAGCGCCGGTGCCGCCGTGGCCACAGCCGGCCGTCAGGGCCGCCGCGAGCAGGGCGACGGCGGGCAGTGCGGTACGGGGATGCCGGAACGCGGACGTCATCGGTGATCTCCAGATCAGGCGTACGGGAAGGCCAGGTGGTCCGGCCGTGGCCTCAGCTAAACAGGCCGTCAGGACTCCAGTCCAAGACCATGATGGTGAAGGGATCGATGACGAAATGCCTATGATTGCTGCTCATGGACCTGTTGGGGCACCTCCGCCACTTCCGCGTCGTCGCCGAGGAACGGCACTTCGGCCGCGCCGCCGAGCGGCTGCGGATCGCCCAGCCCTCGCTCTCCCAGCGGATCCAGCGGCTGGAACGCGAACTCGGCGTCACCCTGTTCGACCGCGGCCCGCGCGGCGTCGCGCTCACCCCGGCCGGCCGACTGCTGCTCGCCGAGGCGGAGGAGGTGCTGGAGTGCTCCGCCCGCCTGCTGGCCGTCGCGGCCGACCTGCGCACCGGCCGGGCGGGCACCCTGCGCGCGGCCGTCCCGCCCGACCTCGGACCGGCGGCCCTGGCCGCGCTGCTCACCGGCTTCGAGAGCGCCTCCCCGGGCACCCGGCTCGAACTGCGGGAACTGCCGGTCGCGGCCGCGGTGCGCGAACTCGCCCAGCACACCGTGGACGTCGCCGTCGTCCGTCACCCCTGCCCGGCCGCCGGGCTGGCCTTCGGGCCCGTCCTGCACCAGCCGCTGGGCGTGCTGCTCGCCGCCGACAGCCCGCACGCCGACCGCCGGGACCTGGCCGTGGCGGAGCTGACCGGGCGGCGCCTGGTGCTCTTCCCCCGCGCCACCGCCCCGGCGCTGTACGACGAGATGCTCACCACCCTGGCCCGGCACGGCTGCACCCCGGAGGCGGTCGTCGACCCGCCCGGCGCGGACGTCGCGGGCGCGCTCGTGCTCACCGGCAGCGCCGTCGCCCTGGTGCCGCGCACCGTGGCCCCGCCGGGTACAGTCTGGCGTCCGCTCACCGGCACCCCGCTGACCTGGCGCACCTCCACCGCCTGGCCGGCCGGACGGGACGGGCCCGCCGTCCGCCTGTTCGCCGAGGTCGCTCACCGGGCGCTGACCGAACCCGGCGGCCTGCTGCCACAGCCGCCCAACCGCCCGCTCTTCCCCCGGCCCGCAATGGAGTTCCCGCTGTGACCAGCGACCGCACGAAGGGTGACCGAGCCCGCAGAGACCGGCCGGGAGACGACGCTCCCGGCCGCCGCGACCCCGCCGGCACCCGCGCCGCGCGCGCCCGCATCGCGGCCGCCTTCGCCGAAGCCGGGGTCACCGGCCTGCTGCACGCCCGCGACCTCGACACCGGCGCCGAACTCTCCCTCGGCGCCGACACCCCGGTCAGCACCGCCAGCGTCCACAAGCTCTGCCTCCTGGTGACGCTGTACCGCGAGGCCGCCGCCGGCCGGATCGACCTGACCCGGCCGGTCGACCTCCCCGCCACCGACCGCACCCCGGGCCGCACCGGCCTGTCGGCCATGCTCGACGCCGCCCGGCTCTCCCTGCGCGACCTCGCCTACCTGACCGTCGCGGTCAGCGACAACACGGCCGCGGACGTGCTCTGGGACGAGATCGGCCTGGACACCGTCAACCGCACCATGGCCGAGCTGGGCCTGACCCACACCGTCGCGGTCCACACCGTCCGCGAGATGGTCGCCGCCCTCGCCGAGGACACCGACCGGGACTCCCCGGTCGACCCCGCCGTCGTCGCCCGGCTCAGGGTCCTCGACCCGGCCTTCACCAACCGCAGCACCGCCCGCGAGATGACCGCCCTGCTCGCCGCCCTCTGGCACGGCGACGCCTGCCCCGGCGAACCCGGCGCCGCCCTGCGCCGCCTGCTCGGCCTCCAGGTCTGGCCGCACCGGCTGGCCTCCGGCTTCCCGTTCGACGACGTCCGCGTCCACGGCAAGACCGGGACCCTGCCCACCCTGCGCCACGAGGTCGGCGTCGTCGAGTACCCCGACGGCGGCCGCTACGCCCTCGCCGTCTTCACCCGCGCCGCCGCCACCGCCATCACCCTCCCCACCGCCGACGCCGCCATCGGCACTGCCGCCCGCCTCGCCGTCGACGCCCTGCGCCTCACGGCGTCCGGGCGGGCCGGCGGGGACGGCGGGGACGGCGCCGGGGGTGGAACCAGGAGTTGACCGCCGAGTAGCCGCCCCGCCCACGAACGCCCGGGTGGCAAGGGGCCGGTGTGACGCCGCCGGTGGGCTGCCCGCGAAGGTCACCCGCCGGTACGCCCAAGCCGGTCGCTCGGCCGAACCGGGGGCGTGCCGACCCACGTCCGATCGCGTGACCGCGTCCGACCGGATGACGAATCCGTGGGCCCAGGATGCCCCGGGGCAAGGAGCTTGCCGCCGCCACGGCCGCTGAGAGGTACCGGGCCCTCGCCGGCGTCCGGCGCCCGGTCCTACGCTGGACCGCATGGGTGTGCCCGTGGCGGGTCTCGGCGGTACGGCGGCCGATGCGGCCGGCCTGGAGGTGCTGGTACGGCTGCTGGCCGGGCGCGGGGTGGTGGTGCTCAGCGGGGCGGGGTTGTCGACGGAGTCGGGGATCCCGGACTACCGGGGGAGACCGGCAGCCGGCGGCGCGGGGTGCCGATGACGTACCAGGAGTTCACCGGGAGCGAGGCGGCCCGGCGGCGGTACTGGGCGCGCAGCCACGTGGGGTGGCGGACGATCGCGGGGGCCGAGCCGAATGCCGGGCACCGGGCGGTGGAGCAGCTGCGGCGGTCCGGGCACGTGTCGGCGGTGATCACCCAGAACGTGGACGGCCTGCACCGGGCGGCCGGGACGCGCGGGGCGGTGGAGCTGCACGGCGGGCTGCACCGGGTGGTGTGCCTGGCGTGCCGGCGGACCGGCTCGCGGGAGGAGCTGGACCGGCGGCTGGAGGAGCTGAACGGCGGCTTCCGGGCGGGGGCGGCGCGGGTCAATCCGGACGGTGACGCCGAGCTGTCGCAGGAGCTGGTGGACGGCTTCCGGGTCGCCCCCTGTGCGGCGTGCGGGGGAGTGCTCAAGCCGGACGTGGTCTTCTTTGGCGAGAGCGTGCCCCGGCCGAGGGTCCAGCGCTGCTATGAACTCGTGGACGCCGCACAGGCGTTGGTGGTCCTCGGCTCATCGCTCACGGTGCTGTCGGGGCTGCGCTTCGTCCGCCACGCCGCCCGCGCGGGCACGCCCGTGGCGATCGTCAACCAGGGCGCGACCCGCGGGGACGAGCTGGCCGCCGCCCGGGTCGGCCTGCCGCTGGGCGCGGTGCTCACCGAGGCGGCCCGTCGGGTCAGGGCCGGCTAGCGAGGGTGTGCAGGGAGGCCTTGAGGGCGGCGACGAAGCGGTCCCGGGTGAAGTCGTCCACCAGGTCGAGGGAGAGGTAGGGGTTGAGGTCCTCCAGCTCGACGAGGAGGAGCTCGCCCTCGGGGGTGCGGCAGGCGTCGACCCGCTGGATGCCGTGCTCGACGGTGTTCCAGGCGATGAAGCGCCGGGCGAACTCCAGGTCGGCGGCGGTGGGTTCGTAGGGTTCGAGGCGCCAGCGCTGCTCGGGGTCGGGGGCGTGCAGGGCGTACTGGAAGGCGTCGTCGACGAAGTAGAACGTGACCTCGTAGGTGAACGGGATCAGCGGCTGGACCAGGACGTCCTCGTGGTACGGGACGGCGGCGAGCTGCTGGCGGGGGACGATCCGCAGGCCGATCGAGTCGGCGCCGAGCTTCGGCTTGACGACGTACTCGGGGACGACGGGCAGGCGGGAGAGGTCCTCGGCCCGGTCGACGGTCGGGATGACGGGGTGCCCGGCGGCGGTGAGGTCGAGCAGGTACTGCTTGCCGGCCATGTCGGCGCGCCCGGTCAGCTGGGTGTACACGCGGGCGCCGCGCTCGAGCGCCTGGTCGCGGAAGCGCTCGTACTCGGCGCGGTAGTCGAGCACCGGGCCGCTGTTGCGGACGAGGACCACGTCGAAGGAGTCCAGCAGCGCTGCGGCGTCCAGGGGGTGGCACAGGGCGACGTCGAAGTCCTCGCGCAGCCGGGCGGAGAGCTGGATGTCCTCGTCGCAGTACCGGCGGCCCCGGGCCTGGTAGGCGAGGTCGGTGACGAGCAGGACGCGGGGTTTGGTGCGGGCCATGGCTCTCCTGAAGATCATTCGATCCGCTCAGCCTACTTACCCGTCCACCTCGGGGTTCCGGCCCCCGGCCCCCGGCCCGTTGCGGCGCGGGGCCGGGCGAGCCGGGCGGGGGCGGTCGTCTTGGCGAGGACTCCTCTCGGCGCGGTGGCGTGTGGTTCGGGGCGGGCGCGCGGGTCAGGCGGTCAGCAGGGCCTTCAGGCCCCGGTCCCAGTCGATCCGGGCGTGCTCCTGCCCGAGCGGGACGAGCCTGACGGTGGCGGCCAGGAACCGCGCGACCGCCCCGGTGGAGACGACGAGCAGGGCGACGCCCTCGCCGCCGGCGAGCGCGATCAGCAGGCGGGTGTCGTCGAACGGCGTGACGTGGACGTCCCCCTCGCCGGAGGGTTCGTGCAGGCCGGCGATGAGCAGGTCGCGCGAGAGCGACCACACGGCCTCCGCCTGGTAGGAGGTGAAGTCCAGCTCCACCGCGTGGGGCTCGCCGGCCCGGTAGGACCAGTCGACGTCCAGGTCCCGGCTGCGGTCGTCGCCGGTCATCAGTCGCATGGTGATCCGGGTGGTGAGACGTTCCATGGCAAGGGTTCCCCTTTCCCGGGTTCCGTCGGGCGGGGGCGGCCGCAGGCCGGCCGTCCCTGCCCGTTCGTCTGTGGTGCCTGCCGGCTCGGCTGCCCCCGATGCCGTGGTCCATGCCCCCGGATCCGCGATCCCTCCGCGGCCGCTCCACCGCCCGGCCGTTCGTTCACGCGATCCTCACAGTGCGAACCGGCATGCGATCGGCCTCGGCGGGTACCCGGGGACGGACCGTACGTCGAGGGGAAAGGACCGACATGGCCACGACCAGTGACGAACTCCTCCACCGCGTGACAGCCCCGGTTCCGGACGAGGCCTCGACGGTCGACGCGCCCGGTGCCGACCGCGCCGCCGTCCCGGAGCGCCCGCGACGGCCGGAACCTCCGGAACGCCCGGACCTTCCGGAACACCCGGACCTTCCGGAGCTCGCCGACGTCGAGGACCCGCGGCAGGTCGCGCCCGGCGACGCCCGCGAGCTGACCAGGGTGCTGCTGGCCCGGCTCTCGACGCTGGAGGAGGGCACCGCCGAGTACTCGTACGTGCGCGCCACGCTCATCGAGCTCAACCTGTCCCTGGTGCGGTTCGCGATCCGCCGGGTCGGCAACCGCCGGGAGCCCGAGGAGGACCTGATACAGGTCGGCTCACTGGGCCTGATCAAGGCGATCGACCGCTTCGACCCCGAGCACGGCGCGGAGTTCGTCACCTTCGCGCTGCCGACCATCCTCGGCGAGATCCGCCGTCACTTCCGCGACGCCACCTGGGCCGTCCACGTGCCGCGCCGCCTGCAGGAGCTGCGCATCACCCTGGCCAAGTCCCGCGACCTGCTGTTCCAGCGGCTGGGCCGCTCGCCGACCGTCGCCGAGCTCGCCCGGCACCTCGACCTGTCGGAGGAGGAGGTGATCGAGGGGCTCGCGGCCGCCAACGGCCACACCGCCGGCTCCCTGGACGCCCCCGCGACCGAGGGCGAGGAGGACCAGGGCCCGCTCGGCCAGCGCCTCGGCGAGGAGGATCCGAGGTACGACACGGTCGAGAACCTGATCGTGCTCAAGCCCCTGGTCGCCGCCCTGCCGGAACGCGACCGCCTGATCCTGTCCATGCGCTTCGGTGAGGAACTCACCCAGTCCCAGATCGGTGCCCGCCTCGGGCTGTCCCAGATGCACGTCTCCCGTCTCCTCAACCGCACGCTGACCAGCCTGCGCGCGGACCTCACCGCCACCTGAGTCGGCCGCACGGCCATCAGGACCACCACGACGCCACGCACGCCACGCACGCCGCCCGCGGCGCGGCCACGGCTCGGGCGCGGCCTGACGGCGGCCTGGCCCCGCGCCGGGTGGCGTGCGTAGGCTCGCGGGGCACACCCCGTGGAGGGGAACACGACGACGATGCCAGCCGAGAAGACGATGCCCGCAGAGAACGAGTCCGTGACCGTGCCGCCGACCACCGCGCCCTCCGAGCCCTCCGAGCCCTCCGACCCTTCCCGGCCGGGCGCCCCGTCCGGTCCCGACCTGGCCGTCCGCACCTGGCACACCGCCACCCGGGCGGCCGTCTGCGCGCTCGCGGGCGACCTCGACATCGAGACCCTGGCCCCCGCCCGGAACACCCTCGACGACCTGGTGGAGCAGCATCCGCCGCTGCTCGTCGTCGACCTCGCGGGCGTCGGCTTCTGCGACTCCTCCGGCCTCAACCTGCTGCTGCGGACCAGGATGGCGGCCGCCGCGGCGGACGTCGGGTTCCGCCTCGCGGCGCCGTCCACCACGGTGCGGCGGTTGCTGGAACTGACCTGCGCCGACACCGTGTTCTCGCTCCACCCGACCGTGGCCGCCGCGCTCGCCGCACCCCGGTGAGCGCCGTGACCGCGCGGCGGCACGCATAATTCGGCAGTGGTCGGGAAACCGAGCAGACGAAGCGGAACACAGTGCCGAGGCAGGAAGGGGAACCCGCACATGACGACCAGCCGGGCAACCCTCGACGGCGACCGGCCGGGCACCGGTCCCAAGCTGCCGCCCGGCGGCCAGCGCCGGCGCCTGCACCTGGCCGGGCTGCCGAAGCCCGTCGCCCGAGCCCGGGCGTACACCGCGCGGGCGATCGCCGACTGGTCGTGGCCGACAGGTGCCTGCGGCGCCGAGGACGACATCGTGCTCCTGGTCGCCGAGCTGGTCGCCAACGCCATGCTGCACGCAGGCGGCCCCGTCGACCTCGTCCTGGACGCCTCCGAGACCCGCCTGCGGATCGAGGTCGGCGACCGCTCGACCGACCTGCCCGAGCCGCGCCGCCCCCACCGCCCGGGCCTGCCCGGCGGGCACGGGCTGTTCATCGTCCAGAACGCCGCCACCCGCTGGGGGGCGCTGCCGCACCGCGACGGCAAGACGGTCTGGGCCGAGATCGACACCGGCCCCGCCGGGCCCGGTCGCTGATTCCGCCGACCGACGAGTCGGCCGTTCGGACGAGGGGCCCGCGCGATCGCCGAGCTGCCGGGGGGATGGCGGCGGCGGGTGAATTGGACTGCCGGATCGTCAGGTTCCCGGTACCATCTGCGAGTTCGACCGCAGCAGCAGCGGCAGGACAGCCAGCACAGTCGGCACAGGCAGGACATGGGGGACGGGCCGTGGCAGGAACCATCACGTTGTGGGTGTTCGGGCTGCTCTGCTTCGTCGTGGCCTTCGCGAAGGAGGCGGCGAGCGGGGCGGGGATCAGCCTGCCCGGGCCGAAGACCGGGGGAGCCCGGTTCGGGGTGATCGCGGTCGGGGTGCTGGCGCTCATCCTGGGGACGGCGATCCGGCCGAAGGGCGACGCGCCCGCGGGCTCGGCCCCGGTGGCGGGCACCGCGGCGTCGACGCAGGGCACCGCGCCGCCCGCGCCGGCCACCACCACGAGCACCGCCGCGCCGGCCCCGCCCGCGCCGTCGCCGACCGGGTTGACCGTGGCCTGGACCGGCCAGGTGGGGATCTCGATGGAGGGCGGCATCGACTTCGACCTGACCCCGCCGTCGCGTCACCCCGGCTTCCCGCAGGGCATCTACGCGACCGGGTTCACCGCGACCACGGCCGTGCTGCGGGAGGAGATCCAGAGCGAGCACGACAGCTTCGGCATCTGGACGGGCCAGACACCGCCGTCCGGTGCCGCCTGCGCCGACTGGGCCGCCAGCCACTCGGGCGACTCGGCCCACGTGAACGTCGGGTCGCTGGTCTGTCTGAAGAGCCCCGGCGGCCGCACCGCCCTGATCAGGATCGACTCCATCGCCCCGGCGGACTACCAGGTGGAGGCCACGGTGACGGTCTGGTCGGGCTGAGGGTCCGCCGGCCGGGGTCCGCCGGCCCGAGGCCCGTGCCGCGGGAGTGGTGCGGAAGGCCCAATGTGCGGCGGGCGCGCGGTGTGCTTACCGGGAGCCGCCGGTGGGCTGACCTAGATTGCCCGACCATGACCGAAAAAGTCGGAATCAGTCGTCGATCGATGTTCAAGGCGCTCCCCGCCGCCGTCCTGGTGGCGGCGTCCGACGGGATCCTCTCCCGGCAGTCCGCGGCGGCGGCGCCCGCGCCCGCGGCCTTCCCGCAGCCGGCCGTCCGTGCCCGGCGGCGGGTGCCCGGCACGCCCAGGGCGGTGCTGGAACAGACGCTCGACGTGCGGTTCACGGACACCGTCATCCCCGGCTACGGGACGGCCACCACCCGCACCTACAACGGGACGATCCCCGGACCGACCCTGCGGGTGCGCGGCGGGGACACCCTGCGGCTGACCCAGGTCAACGGCCTGCCGCCGAACGAGCCCCACAGCGGCGGCCACAACCGGCCGCACAACCTCAACAGCTTCAACCTGCACACCCACGGCCTGCACGTCTCCCCGTCCGGGGACGCCGACAACGTGCACCGCGAGTTCGCCCCGCGCACCGCCGACGAGGTCGACGCCGGCGCCCCCGAGCCGCAGTACCTGACCACCGTCGACATCCCGGCCGACCACCCGGCCGGCACCCACTGGTACCACCCCCACCTGCACGGCGCCACGGCCGTGCAGATCGTCGGCGGAATGGCCGGGGTCCTCATCGTCGAGGGCGACGTCGACGAGGTGCCCGAGATCGCGGCGGCCGCCGACCTCGTGGTCTGCGTCAACGAGCTCAGGCTCAAGGACGGCAAGGTCCCCGACTTCACCACCGGCAACGCGCTGACCGCCGTCCCGGCGACCCTGACCGTCAACGGCGCGGTCAACCCCACCCTCACGCTGCGCCCGGGCGAGGTGCAGCGCTGGCGGCTGGTCTGCGCGACGGCCTTCACCGCGCTGCCGCTGCGGCTCACCGACGGCGAGCAGAACCTCACCTTCCACCAGATCGCCCAGGACGGCGTGACCTTCCCGGCCACGGTCGCCACCGACCGGCTGCGGCTGGCCATGGGCAACCGGGCCGACGTGCTGGTCCGCGGCGGCGACCCCGGCCGCTACGAACTGCGGGCCGACAGGGTGACCGAGCCGCTGATGACGGTCCAGGTGGCGGGCGACCCGGTCGACCCGCCGATGGACCTGCCGACCACCCTGCCGGCCGGCAAGCCCTTCCTCGACGCCGACGACATCGCCAACCCGGACACGGACCGCGAGGTGGTCTTCCACGTCGACCCCGGCGTCCTCGCCGGGCCGTTCCCCAACGCCTTCCGCGTCCTGGGGAGCAACCCGACCCCCGCCGCCGACCCCGACGGCGACCTCACCCGGGACCCGGCCTACGGGCTGTTCGACCCCGGCTACGTCAACCACACCCTGGGGCTGGACACCGTCGAGCGGTGGACGCTGCGCACCGACGAGACCAACCCGGCCTTCAGCCACCCCTTCCACCTGCACACCAACCACGTCCTGGTCACCCACCGCAACGGCGAGCAGCTCGACCCGCCGGTCTGGCAGGACACCATCGACCTGGCCGGCGGCGAGCCCGGCGACACCGTCACCTTCCTGGTCCGGTACGAGGACTTCACCGGCAGCACCGTCGCCCACTGCCACCAGCTCCAGCACGAGGACCTCGGAATGATGCAGACCGTCGAGTACGTCGAGCCGAGACGGCCGGGCGGTCAGATGCCGACGTAGTTCTCGGCGAACCAGTCCTGGTGGGTGCGCGAGGTGCGCAGGGACTCGATGCGGGAGCGCCGCATGGCTTCGTGGAAGTACGAGCCCTCGTCCGGTCCGGCCGGGGCGTGCAGGAGCTGGATCATCCAGTGCGCGAACTCCTGCGCGCGCCAGATGTGTTCGAGGCAGCGCCGGGAGTACCGGTCGAGCGCCCGGGAGTCGTGGTGGGCGAGCTCGTCGATCAGTGCCTCGGCGAGGAGTTCGGCCTCCAGGACGGCGAGGTTGGCGCCCTTCGCGGCGGCGGGGGCGGGCAGGCTGGCGGCGTCCCCGGCCAGCAGCAGCGAGCCGTGCCGCAGCGGTTCGATCACGTCGGACTCCAGGTCGATGACGGAGCGCTGGAGGATCCGGCCGTGGTGCAACGGCCCGTGTTCGGCGGTGTACATCCGCAGGTCGAGCTCCGCCCAGATCCGCTCCTCGGACCAGGCGTCGGCGGGGATGCCTCGCTCGTACTGCAGGTAGTAGCGGGTGATGTCGGCGGTGCGGGCCATGTGGCCGGCGAAGCCGTGGGGGTGCAGGGCGTAGCCGACGGCGTCCAGGCTCGGGGGTGCCTCGGCGAGCAGGCCGAGCCAGGTGACGCCGTGGTCGCGGTGGTGGCGGAGGGTGCCGGTCGGCAGGGAGCGCCGGGCGGCGCCGTGGCGGCCGTCGCAGCCGGCCACGTACCGGGCCCGCCAGCGGTCGGGGCGGCCGTCGGCCTCCTGGACGGCGACGGTGGGGCGGGGGCCGGCGGCGTCCTGCACGGTCCGGGCCTCGGTCTCGAAGTGGATCCGGCCGCCCGCGTCCAGGTAGTGGGTCAACAGGTCGGTGACCAGGTCCTGCTGGGGGTAGACGGTGTGCTGCTCGTGGCGGCCGAGGGCGCCGTAGTCGAGCCGGAAGCTGCCGTCCTCGGTGCGGAACTCGCAGGTGCCGTGCGGGCGGCCGCGCCGGTGCAGGCCGTCGGCCAGGCCGTGGCGCTCCAGGACGCGGACGGTGTTGGCGGCGAGGAAGCCGGCCCGCGCCCTGGTCTGGACGTGGGCGCGGTCGGCGCGTTCGAGGACGACGCAGTCGATCCCGGCGGCGTGCAGGAGGTTCGCGAGGGTGAGGCCGGCCGGTCCGGCGCCGAGGATGAGGACGTCGGCGGATTCCCGGGCTGTTCGGATGGTCTGACGTTCGGTCACAGTACGGGGAGCTTAGTCGCCGAGCGCCTGACCGGGGACCGCGCCCGGACGACCCGGTCCGGCCCGGTGGCCGTTCCGGCCGCCTCCCGAGCGTCCCGAGGCCGTCCCGGCGGCGTCCCGGCGCCGTCCCACCGCGTCCCCGGAGTTGCCCGGGACGTCCCCGGTGCCGCCGACCCGTGGCGGGACGGCCGTCCGGCCCCGAGAGTGGGCGGCACCGCCTGATCACCCGACAGGCGCCGGAGGGGATGGAATGACCGTGAAGAAGACCCTGCGCGGGCTGGCCGTGGCCGTGCTCGCGTTCGTCGCGATGGCCCTGCTGCCCGCGCAGGCCCAGGCGCTGGACAGCACCACCTGGGTCCAGCGCAACCTGGTGGGCATCGGCTACCTGGCGAGCAGCGGCGTCGACGGCAACTACGGCCCGCAGACCACCGCCGCCGTCCGCAGCTTCCAGCACGACAACGGCCTCGACGAGGACGGTGTGTACGGCGCCCGCACCGAACTCGCCCTGCACAACAAGGTCGCCGAGGTCCAGCGCGCGGCCGGCGCCGGCGCGGACGGTGCCTACGGCTCCGGCACGACCGGCTCCGTCACCGACTGGCAGCGCGCCCACAACCTGAGCGCCGACGGCATCGCCGGCCCGGCCACCATGAACGCCATGGGCGTCGCCCGGACCGTGCAGATCACCGCCCAGTGGAAGTTCCCCAGCCACGGCTGGAGCGTGAGCGGCCAGTTCGGCTGCCTGGACCAGATCTACGTCCACGAGAGCGGCTGGAAGGTCTACGCCACCAACCCGTCCTCCGGGGCGTACGGCATCCCGCAGTCGCTGCCCGGCGACAAGATGGCCACCGCCGGCTCCGACTGGCAGACCAACCCGGCCACCCAGCTCCAGTGGGGCCTGGACTACATCAAGGGCCGCTACGGCGACCCGTGCTCGGCCTGGAGCTTCTGGCAGGCCCACAACTGGTACTGATCGGCCCCGCACAGCCCTGTTGACGTCTTCCCCGTGCCGACTCCTCGAAGGAGCACGTAGTGAACAGCTCTTCCCTCGACCGCCGCGCACTCCTGCGCTACGGCACCGGCGCCGTGGCCGCGGCCGGGCTCGCCGCGGTCGCCAACATCGGGTTCGCCCGCCCGGCGGCCGCCTACGGCTGGTCCGGAAACCTCAGTGAGGGCTCCTCCGGTTCGGCCGTGGCCGAGCTGCAGATCCGTGTCGCGGGCTGGGCGGCGGACTCCGCCTCGCAGACCTACGTGGCCGTGGACGGCTCCTTCGGGCCGGGCACCGCCGCCGCGGTGCGCCGCTTCCAGGCCGCGTACGGGCTGAGCGCGGACGGCGTGGCCGGCCCGCAGACCTTCGGCGTGCTCAACTCGCTGGAGAAGTCGGACGGTTCCACCGCCCACTTCAACTGGTCCGAGTTCACCAGCCACGACGGCTCGGGCTTCGGCGGCGGCAACGTCGGCTCCGGCGAGGTGCAGGAGAACGTCCGCCGCACCATGTACAAGCTGGAGGCGCTGCGGAAGAAGGCGGGCGACCGCGCGATCACCATCAACTCCGGCTTCCGCAGCACCGCGTACAACTCCTCGGTGGGCGGCGCGGGGAACTCCATGCACACCTACGGGGTGGCCGCCGACATCGCGGTCTCCGGCCTGTCCACGCTGTCCGTCTACCGGATCGCCGAGACCTGCGGCTTCTCCGGCCTGGAGACCTACACCGTCTCCTGGCAGCACGTGGACAGCCGGATCGAGCACTCCAACTACGGGTCGGGCTTCTGGTGGTGGCAGGACGGCGTCGCGTAACGGCGAGCGCCCTCCGAACACCGCGGCACCGCGCCCTCCCCACGGGGGCGCGGTGCCGCGCTGCGTCGTGCCGCTCGCCGCCGTCAGGCTCCGCGCCGGAACGGCCGCCGGCCGGTGGCGGCCAGCACTCCGCCCGCGCCGAGCGCCAGGGAGAGCAGGGCCACTCGCCGCAGCAGGGCGGCCTGCCGACGGTGCGGGCAGGGGGAGTCCGCGTCCTCGGCCGGGCCCCCGCCGTGGGCCGGGGCGGCCTCGGGGCCCGTCGTACCGGGAGCCGGGGCGGCGCCCGGTGCGGTGAACGTGATGCGGCGGCTGTCCGCGAGGCGCCACAGCTCCAGCAGGTGTTCGGCGTCGCCCCCGCAGACGGACGCGATGCTCTGCACCGCGTCGCGCGGGGGGAACTGCTTCCCGTTCACCCACCGCTCCCACGAGGACTTCGCGTAGTGGGTGCGTTCGCTGAGCCGGGCGTAGGTGAGGCCCGACCCGGACTTCAGCGACTGCAGCTCGCTGGCGAGCCGGTCGGCGGGGGACGGTGACGTGGTGGCGGACGCGTGTTGGCGGCCCATGAGGCTTCTCCCCGAAAAGTGCTCTGACACATGACCGGTGCGGCGGTGTGGAGGACCTGGTGACGGGTCGTAGGCGTCCGCTGCCCTGACGCCTTCGGCTTTACCCGCACCAGGAGCGCTGTTGACCTCAGTGCTACCGGTCCGGCCAACTCTGCGGGATCTCCCCTCGATCTTCGACCGTCTCCGATGGTTCTGAGACGATGCGACCCGTATCAGGGCCCCTGACCTGGGGCTTGAGACACCGGGGTGGAGACGGTTGAGACGGTGCACCGCGGGCGGCGGGGGTCGAGGGCGGGGTGCGATTAAACTGATCATCTGAAACTGGATCAGTCCATGTCTGCCGCCGACCCGCCAGAGGTGCCCGCCACGATGAGTCAGTCCTGGAAACCGCTTCCTGACGACCTTGCGGAACCGGCTCGGCGCCTGGCCGAGGAACTGCGCGCGGTCAAGGACGCGCACCGGATCTCGCTCGCCGAACTCGGGAAGCGGACCTACCTCAGCAAGGCGTCCTGGGAACGCTGGCTCAACGGCAAGCGTCTGATCACTCCTCAGGCGCTGGCCGGGCTGATCGCCGCCGTGGACTGCGACGGAGAGCTGCTGACCTCCCTGCTGCGGCAGGCCGAGGCGGCGCGGGACGCGTCCGGGGGGTCCGCGTCCGGGCCGGTTCCCGTTCCGGTGCCGGTCTCCGTTCCCGTGCCGGTCACCGTTCCCGGCTCCGTGCCGGAGCCCGTTCCCGTGCGGCCGACCGAAGCGCCGGTCCAGCTCTCCGCTCCGCCCGTACCGCAGGGCGAACGGTTGACGGACCTCTCCGCCGTCCTCGCCCGCATCGCCGGATGGCGCCGCCCGTGGACCCTGGTCGCCGCCGCCCTCGCGGTCGCGCTCGTCGTGGTCGCGAGCCTGTACCTGCACGGCCGCAACGCCGGTACCACCGCCGCGGCGG
The DNA here is from genome assembly GCF_053596495.1 of Kitasatospora sp. NPDC001683. Taxonomy (NCBI): domain Bacteria; kingdom Bacillati; phylum Actinomycetota; class Actinomycetes; order Kitasatosporales; family Streptomycetaceae; genus Kitasatospora; species Kitasatospora sp. NPDC001683. Next base: position 6,490 of record NZ_JBSFGK010000007.1, on the reverse strand, counting down.
CCGGGCCGACCGGGCTCTGCCAGGGCATCGGCTGCGCCGGCAAGGACCCCCAGGTCATGGGGTGCGAGGACGACGACCACACCCTGCTGACCGGCAACGTCGGCCAGGTGATCCTCTACCTCCACTACAGTCCGCGCTGCCGCGCCGCCTGGGCGGGGCTCACCGACGGCGCCCCCGGGGACACCGCCACCATCACCAACAACACCGGCTGGCAGGAGACAGCCCTGATCCACTGGGGCTACGACGCCTACTCGGCTATGGTCGACGCCGGCCCGGCCGACACCACCCTGCGGGTGTGCGGCCACCAGCCGGGCGGCGACGGCTGCATCCCCCTGGTCACCAACCCCGCCGCCCGGGCGAGCGCCATGCCCACCCCCGCCCCGAAGACCGAGGCTCCGCGGAAGGAGACCCCGACGCCGAGCCCGACGCCGACTTCGACGCCCGTACCGACGCCGTGAGACCGCCCCGGTGGCCGGGCGGCGACGGTGCCCGGCCACCGGTGAGCGGCGCTCACCGGACGAAGTTCCTGTCGATCAGCACTCATGCGGCTGACCTCCGGAGGGACCTGCGGACCTGCAGGTGCGTCCCCCGGTGGGGACCGCTCCGCACACGTGCGGTCCCCGGATCGACGGGCCGCTGACGTACTGCTGACGGGCTTCTGACAGGCTTCTGACGGCCGGTGGGCCTCAGACCCGGTGGGCGGCGACGTAGCGCGCCGGGTCGCGCCCGAACTCGCCGTGCCAGCGCCGGAGGCCCTGCTCGGCGAAGGTGTGGCCGGTGGCGACGATCTCGTTCAGGGGGTCCAGGTAGCCGGGGACGTCGGGCGGTTCGAGGCCCGCCGCGACGCGCGCGCACAGGCCGGCCCGGGCGAGGTGGAGCAGTTCGGCGGCCAGCGGGCGGACGGGGTCGTCGCCCAGGCGGGTGGCGAGGCCTTGCACGGGCAGCTCGGTGAGGGCGGCGCGGTGCTGCGCCAGGGTGTGGTGGCCGAGCAACTTCCAGACGGCGGCGCGGGATTCGGGGTGGTAGGTGAGACCGGTCCAGAGCGCCGGGACGGCGCCGATGAACGGGTACGGCGGACCGTCCGAGCCGCGCAGTTCCAGGGTGTTGCGGACCCGGGTGTGGGTCCAGAGCTGGTTCAGGTGGGAGGCCCAGTGGGCGGCCGTGGGGCGCGACCCGTCGTCGTAGCCGTGCCGGAGGAGGTCGGCGAAGGGGCGGTCGGGCGCCGGGTGGTAGCGGCCGTCCGGGGTGCGGTAGTGGATCAGGGGGATGTCGAGGGCCCAGTCGATCACGTCGTCCACGCTGACGTCCGGGCGTAGCGCGGGCGGGAGCACGCCGCCCCGGCGCGGGTCCATCCGCAGCCAGGCCCAGCTGCGGTGGGACAGCAGGCCTTCCGAACGTCCTTCCTGGATCGGTGAGTTGACGAGCAGGGCGGCGACGACCGGCGCGGCGGCCATCTGGGCGCGCAGCTTCTCGGTGAAGTCCGCTGGTGAGAGGTAGTCCAGCGTGACCTGGGTGGACAGCGACAGCGCCATGATGTACCGGGCCCGGTCGCCCGCCGCGCCCAGCCCGGCGAAGTAGTCCCGCATGATGGCGCCCCTGGTCATCGGCACCCACTGGATGTCGGCCAGCCGGTCGAACGGGAGGTTGCCGCCGGGCACCAGGGCCAGGCCGAACCGCCTCGCCAGGTCAGCGAGTTGCTCCAGGGCGGCGCGCATGTCGGACACCGCCTCGGCCACGCTCGGGACGGGCACCGAGGAGTACTCGAGCTGGCCGCCGTGCTCCAGGCTGATCTGGCTGCCGTCCGGGCGCAGCACGCCGGTCAGCCGTCCGGCGTCCTCCTGGCGCTCGCCGCCCCAGTGGGCCAGCACCGCTTCCAGGACCGCCAGCACGCCGCGTTCCCCGAAGTAGCGGGCGGCCAGCCCGGTGGCCGGGTCGAGCAGACCGCACTCGACCTCGATGCCGACCTGCTCGCTCCGGGCGGGTCGGAACGGGGCGCGGAGGTCGTCCCGGGCCAGCTCCCGGTCGGTCACCCGGTGCCCACCCGGATGGCGGTCCGGGGGTGGCCGGCGCGGTCGAGGAGGGCGCCCACCGCGTCGAGGGCGGACCGGGCGGCGCCCTGGCACCAGGCGTGGGCGCCGGACAGGTGCTCGCCGGCGAAGAAGACCCGCGGGTCGTCGGCCGGGTGGGGTGAGCCGAGCACGGCCAGGTAGCGGGTGTGCTCGCCGGGCGTCAGGTGGGCGAAGGCGCCGCCACCCATGCCGGTCTGTACGTCCCAGTCGCAGTGCACGATGTCGTCCACGTCGGCGGAGACGCCGGGGTGGAGCCGCTCGAGGCAGTCCAGGACCAGGGTGTCGCGGTCCGCCGGCGGCAGCGCGGCGAAGCGCCGGGCGTTCGCGCCCCACTGGTAGGCGCCGAGCAGGGCGGTCGGCTCGGCCGAGCGCAGCGGGTCGCGGGCGGCCCAGCGGTGGTCGGCGCTGCCGTTGACCCCGTCCGTGACGGGCATCGCGTTGTCCGACGGGTACCAGCACTGCTGGATCGGCAGGTCGGTGAAGCTCCCGCCGCCGTGGATGCCGTCCTCCAGCTCCCAGCGGCGGCGGGTGAGGTGGAGGACGGTCTTGCTGCTGCTGGCGTAGCTGATGCCGCGCACGGCGTGCCGCTGGACGTGGGGCAGTCCCGGGGTGACGGTGATCTGGTCGAGGGCGGGCGCCGGGACGCAGCACACCACGTAGTCGGCGTGGTCCTCCAGCGGGGCGCCGAGCCGCTTGCCGTGGATCCGGACGCCGTCCGTGGTGAGCGCCAGTTCGTCGATCCGGCTGGAGAGCCGGAGGGTGTCGGGGCGCAGGGCCCGGACGAAGGCGTGGATCAGCGCGTCCAGCCCGTTCACCAGCTCGACCTGCCGTTCGTGGAACAGGCCGAAGTAGTCGACCAGGACCTCCAGTAGCGAGGACTGCTCGTAGTGGGCGAGCCCGCTGGCGTGGCCGATGAGGTCCCAGGCCTCCTGGGAGAGGTGCTCGTGGACGAACTGCCACAGGGACATCGAGGCTGCCCGCTCCAGCGCCGGGTCGTCCCAGTGACCGGCCAGTGTGCGCTCCTGCTGCTCGACGGTGAGCGTGCGCCACACCGAGCCGAGGAGGCGGTCCAGCACCGGGGTCGGGGCCTGTCGTTCGCCGGGGCGCAGTGCGTACGCGGGGTAGATGGTGGCGACGTCCCGCACCCGGACCCGGCGGCCGCGCAGGTGGTAGTAGGCGCGCGGGTTGGCGTTGACGAAGGGGCGGGTCTCCAGGCGGAACCGGGAGACGTAGTGCAGCACGCAGTGGTGGTTGCCGGGGATGCGCATGGCACCCAGGTCCACGTGCGTGCCGTCCCAGAAGCGGTGGGTCCGCACCCGTCCGCCTGGCCGGTTCGACCGCTCGTAGACCACGACGTCGAAGCCGCGCCGCTCCAGCTCGTACGCGCACACGAGGCCGGCGACGCCTGCGCCGATGACGGCGACCCGCCCTCGGGCACCGGTCACCGGGTTCAACAGGGAACGCGGGAAGGCAAAGCTCGTATCGAACATCGACACCGTACCCATCTGGCGACCGGACTTCCGCCTCAGCCTGGTCCAGGCCTGGTTCGTGTGCCACTCGGCGGCGCCGACGCGAGTGACGTGACGGGTCCGGCGGGCAGGGCCAATCTTGCCACCTGGTGACCCGGTTCCGGCGCATCCCGGCGACGTGGTCCGGACGCATCGGCGGCGCACCGGTGTCCGCTCCGGGGCGGCCCTTCGCGGGGAGCCGGAAATCGACCCGGCCGGTATTCCTACCGCGGCGCGAAAGGCCGGTGCGGTGCGCGGCCCGGAGGCATTGTCAGGCGCTCGCCAGAAACCGTGGGATCCGACCGTTCTGAAGGCGCTGGAACGGCCGACGGCGCTGGTCGTGGCGCTGATGGGCCATGCTTTCATCAAATTCCGTTCACGCCCCGGACATTGAGCGTGGACCAGCGCCGGGACGACCTTCTGTCAGTAATTCCTCAGCCCTTGGTAAATCTTGTTCCCAGGCTGCTGCGCCGGGCCGATCCGGCCGGGCATTATCGGCTCCCATGAGTCGACTCACCGTAATACCGCAGGGGGCTTTCGCGTGAGAGCCTTCCGCTTCCTCCCCGCCGTCGCACTGGCCGTCGCCACCGCGGTGATCGGGCTGGCCACCGTCGTGCCGGCCTCGGCCACGAGCTCACGGGTGGACCTGAACGTCCTGGTGGTCACCGACGGCAACCCCTGGGTCGAGGGGATCCGGCAGCAGCTCTCCGCCGAGGGCGTGCCGACCACCGTCATCGACCTGACCAGCAGCGGCCGGGCCACGATCACCGCCGGCTTCCTGGCCGACACCCTGGCCGACGGCACCCCGCACGGGCACTTCGAGGGCGTCGTGCTGCCCAACGACGCGCCGACCCAGCTCTCCGCGGCCGAACTGAGCACGCTGAGCGGGTACGAGCAGACCTACCAGGTCCGGCAGGTGGACGCCTACGTCTGGCCCGGCGCCAACACCGGCCTGTCCGCCCCGACCTGGTCCGGCTCGCTGGACGCCACCACCGCCACCGCGAGCGCCTCCGCCCGCGCGGACGCCTTCCGCTACCTGAACGGTCCGGTGGCCTTCGAGGGCACCGCCGGCGGCAACGGCTCGTACGGCTACCTGCCGACCCCGCTGCCCGACGACCCGGCCACCGGCTCGCACTTCGAGCCGTTCCTGACCGAGACCATCCCCGGCACCACCACCCAGGGCACCCTCGCCGGGGTCTACACCTCCGGCGGGCGCCAGCAACTGGTGCTGACCTTCGCCTACAACTACTACCAGCAGCAGTTCCGACTGCTGGCGCACGGCATCGTGGACTGGGTCACCAAGGGCGTCCACCTCGGCTACTGGCGCAACTACTTCTCCGCCCACATCGACGACCTCTTCAACGCCAACTCCCGGTGGAGCCAGGTCGGCAACTGCACCCCGGGCGAGGGCGACTGCGTCGGCACCGTCCCGGCGACCACGCCGATCCGGATGACGCCCGCGGACGTCACCGCCACCGTCGCCTGGGAACAGCAGAACAACTACACCCTGGACTTCCTGTTCAACGGCGGCCCCAGCCTGGACTACGCGGCGGCCAACGGCGGCACCGACCCGCTGACCACCGCCCTGCTGGCGAACAAGAACAGCTTCATGTGGCTCAACCACACCTACCAGCACCCGTTCCTGGGCTGCGTGCAGAACTTCACCGTGATCCCGTGGAAGTGCCAGACCGATTCCACCGGCGCGATCCAGTACGTCGACCAGGGCACCGTCAACAGCCAGATCCAGCAGAACATCCAGTTCGGCCAGGCCAACGGACTGCCGTTCCGGCCGGGCGAGCTGATCGCCGGTGAGCACTCCGGCACCGTGATGCTGCCGCAGCAGCCCTACGACAACCCGAACTTCCTCGCCGCGCTCACCCAGAACAACATCCAGTGGCTCGGCGTGGACGCCTCCCGGGAGACCGGCCAGCGGCAGATCGCCTCGGCGCTCGGCGTGCCGCGCCACCCGGTCAACGTCTTCTACAACGTCTCCACCCAGTCCGACGAGGTCAGCGAGTACAACTGGCTGTACACCTCGAAGGCCAACGGCGGCAGCGGCAACTGCGAGGCCAATCCGACCACCACGACCTGCATCACGCCGCTGGACCTGACCACCGGCTGGGCGAACTACGTCCTGCCGCTGCAGGTGAAGATCACCCTCGGGTACGTGCTCGGCAACGACCCGCGCCCGTTCTTCATGCACCAGTCGAACCTGACCGACGACCGGCTCGCCCTGCAGACCCTGACCAACATCCTCGCCACGTACCGCGGTTGGTACACCGCCGACACCCCGATGGTGAACCAGACCCTCACCGACGCGGGCACCACCCTGCAGCAGCAGACCGCCTGGCGGCAGACCCAGACCGCCGGCACCGTCAGCGGCTACGTCCAGGGCGGCGTGGTCACCGTCCAGGGCCCGGCCGGCACCACCGTCCCGGTCACCGTGCCCGCCGGCACCACCGTGACCGGCGGCGCCGCCTTCGGCAGCGTCTACGGCGGCGAGCAGTCCGCGTTCACCACCCTCGGCACCGCGCCGACCAGCCTCACCGTGGCCAGCGCCCTGTTCGGCACCGCCCCGAGCGCCGGCGCGACCCCGAGCAGCGGGATCGCGCTCGCCTCCTACTCGATCGGCTCGCCGCACGAGGTGCACCGCAAGGGCAACGCCGTGACCGTCACCGACCCGTTCGGCACCCACGTGCTGCCCAAGCTCGCCGGGAAGCCGGACGAGGAGCTGCACATCGGGAGCACGCACCACCACCCGTACCGTACCCCGGTGGCGCAGACGAAGAAGTAGCCCGCAGCGCGGGCGAACGGCCGGGGGGGGGGGGGGGGCCCCCCCCCCCCCCGGGGGGGGCCGGCGGCCAAGCCCGGCACCCGCAGAGTAGCAGGGGTTGCCGGGTGGGGGGGGGGTGT